>NZ_JBHMAU010000068.1:0-44491 GCF_042429315.1 Brevibacterium otitidis
AGTTGCGGGGTTTGAATGGTCCTAGGTTTCGTTCGTTGGCGGTTGTTAAAGTTGGTTCACGTAGCACAACAGTTTTCGTAAAGCTATTGCACCCTAGCTGTTCAAGGTAAGCTCAAGTACTTCGGAGACGACTGCGGCGCCCGCTCCGAAGAGCAGGCGCCGCAGAATCCTTGGCGGGCAGTGATCACACGCGGCGGATGACCGCCACGACGATGCCCATGATCGTGGCATAGGTGCCGTCGATCGGGTCGTAGTCCTTGTTCTCCGGCAGCAGCCACTGCACGCCGTTGCGGCGCTGCAGCCGCTTGACCGTGGCCTCATCGTCGAGCAGCGCCGCGACGATCTCACCGTTCTCCGCGGTGGGCTGCCTGCGCACGACGACCCAGTCGCCATCGCAGATCGCAGCTTCGATCATCGAGTCGCCGACGACGTTGAGCAGGAACAGGTCGCCGCTGCCGACTACCTGGCGCGGCAGTGAGAAGACATCCTCGACCGACTCCTCAGCCAGCACTGGTCCACCGGCTGCGATCCGGCCGAGTACCGGCACCTGGGCCAGATTCGAGGACTCGATGAAGGCCTCCTCGACCGCCTTGGCGGCCTCATCGGCCGGATTGACGATCTCGATGGCGCGCGGGCGCCGCGGATCCCGGCGCAGATAGCCCAGGCGCTCGAGCTGCGCGAGCTGGTGGGCGACGCTGGAGAGCGACGCCAGACCGGCGGCCTTGCCGATCTCGCGCATGCTCGGCGGATAGCCGTTGTCGATGACGGCCTGTTCGATGGTCTGCAGGACGATCTTCTGCCGCGGTGTCAGCCGCCGGTCATCAGCCCCGACCATGTTGAGCGAGGCCTCCTCGTCGATGCCCTGGCGGGCCCGGAACTCCTCGATCTCGGAGATGATGTCCGCATTGCTCGGGCGGCCTCGGCCTCTCTTCTTCTGTTCGCTCATCCTTCTTCCCCCGTTGTTCAGTCGAGCGTTTGTGCTGGTCAGCAAGCGATGTCAGTGCCTGCTGGCAGTGTGTCCAGCAGGCCCGCGGGCTCGCGTTCGAATCCATTTTCGCACAGATGTTCGCTGTGACTGGACATTTCTTCGAATATGTTCTTAAATAGTACATGTGTTCGAGCTTCCGGCCCGGTGGAGGGAAGCCGCCGGGCCGGAGCAGAACGCACCAGCCTGCTAGGGAAGACAGGATCTGAGGAGGACACCATGAGCACAGCAGTGATGAGCGCTTGGAGCCGTACTGGTGCGGAAGGCCGCACCTGGAGGCTGACCCCGCGGGGCAAGCAGGGTCTGCGTCTGCTGCGCACCATCGCGATGGCAGCCGTCATCGTCGGTGCTGTGGCGCTGCTGATGCTCATGGTGCGTCCCCAACAGGCGATCGGCAGTGCAGATCCGGTGATCCCGGCTGAGACCGTCGTCGTTGAGGAGGGGCAGACGCTGTGGAGCATCGCCAGCGCGGCGGCCGGCGGCGGCGACCCGCGTGACACCATGCACGCCATCATCGAGATGAACGGCCTGGAGACCTCGGTCGTCCACCCCGGGCAGGAGCTTGAAGTCCCGGCTCGATAGACTGGTGCGGTGCTTTCGCTCAGTGATCTGCCGATTCGCGACGACCTGCGCGGCAAAGAGCCCTACGGGGCACCGCAGCTCGACGTCGACGTTGCTCTCAACGTCAATGAGAACTCTCACCCGGTGCCCCCGTCGGTCGTCGACGCGGTGCGCCGGGCCATTGACGCTGAGCTCAGCGGCCTGAATCGGTATCCTGACCGGGAGTTCACTCGGCTGCGGGAGCTCCTGCTGACCTATGTGCAGGAATTCGCTCGTCGGCAGTCCGCTGACGGTGCGACGCCTGTCGGTGGTCTCACCGCTGACTGGCTGTGGGCGGCCAATGGGTCGAACGAAGTCCTCTCACACATCCTGCAGGCCTTCGGCGGGCCTGGCCGCACCGCCCTCGGCTTCGTCCCCAGCTATTCGATGCACCCGCTCATTAGCGAGTCGACCGGAGCGCGCTGGATCGCCGTCGACAGGGGAGCGGACTTCGGCCTCGACGCCGATACCGCCGTTGCTGCTGTGCGTGAGCACCAGCCCGATGTCGTCTTCCTCTGCACCCCGAACAATCCGACCGGCGGCAGACTGCGCACCGAGGTCATCGAAGCGGTGCTGAACGCCAGCACCGGCATCGTCATCGTCGATGAGGCCTACGCCGAGTTCGCCCGTCCCGGCTACACCACCGCCGTGCACCTGCTGCCGCAGCATCCGCGCCTCGTCATCTCCCGCACCATGAGCAAGGCCTTCGCCTTCGCAGGCGCTCGCCTGGGCTATGCGATCGCCCACCCGGCGCTCATCGATGCGCTGCGGCTCGTGCGCCTGCCCTACCACCTCTCAGCGCTGACCCAGGCAGCCGCCTGTGCAGCCCTGGAGCACACCCCGGCGCTGCTCGAGAACGTCGAGGCCCTCATCACCGAACGCGACCGCATGGTCACCGCTCTCGATCAGCGCGGCTTCGATGTCGCAGAGACCGACTCGAACTTCGTGCTCTTCGGCGGAGTCGCCGATCCGGCGCTGCTGTGGGAGCGGCTGCTCGACGCCGGAGTGCTCATCCGCGACATCGGCATCCCCGGCCATCTGCGCGTCAATGCCGGCACCCCAGCAGAGACCAGCGCATTCATCGACGCCATCACCGCCATCGTCGCCGCTCACCCCGACACCCTGGAGAACTCATGACAGGCCGCATCGCCACCTCCGCTCGCCGCACGAGCGAGTCAGACGTCGAGGTCACCATCAACCTCGACGGCGCCGGAGCAGCCGATATTTCGACGAGTGTGCCCTTCTTCGACCACATGCTCACGGCGCTGGCCAAGCACTCCCTGTGCGATCTGAAGGTGACAGCCACCGGTGACACCCACATCGACGTCCACCACACGGTCGAGGACACCGCGATCGTCATCGGCGACGCCATCCGCGAAGCTCTCGGCGACAAGGCCGGCATCCGCCGCTACGGCGATGCCACCGTGCCGCTCGACGAGGCGCTGGCACAGTGCGTCATCGACATCTCCGGTCGCCCCTACTTCGTCCACACCGGCGAGCCGGAAGGACAGCAGTACCACCTCATCGGCGGGCACTTCACCGGCTCGCTGGTCGGCCACGCCCTCGAATCGCTGTCCGTGCACGCCGGCATCACCGCACACCTGCGGCTGCTCGCCGGCCGCGATCCGCACCACATCGCCGAAGCCCAGTTCAAAGCCTATGCTCGCGCGCTGCGCACCGCGCTGGAAGACGATCCGCGCACCAGCGCCGTGCCGAGCACGAAGGGAGCCCTGTGAGCCGGACCGTCATCGTCACCCCCTTCGGCAGGGCCGAGCAGCTCTCTGCCGCCTGCACCCTGTCCGGCATCCGCTGCGATGTCGTGCCGATCGGGAGCTTCTCCGCCATCGTGCTCGACGACACGAGCATCGCCGAAGGCAATGAGATCGCTGCGACGATCTCGAAGCTGGCCGGCAAACACGAAGTGCTGCTGCTGGCCCGCAATGATGAGCAGATCGACGCCGGACACTACCGCAACGGCAGCCGCGAAGCCGATGTGCCGGCCGGCCTGGCACTGACGAATCTGCCGGAGGAGACCGAGAAGCTGCTGCTGGAGACGCTCGCCCCGCGCGACATCGACGGCCACATCGACACCTCGAAGATGTCGAAGCTCGAAGCCAGCAAAGCGACGATGACCCCGCAGCGCGAAGCCATCGCCCGCACCGCGCTGCTGTGGATGGTCGTCGCGCTGCTGGGCCTCATCGGCGTCATCGCCAGCTTCATCGCCGTGTTCAGCGGCAGCATGCTCGCCTGGGGCGGTGTCGTCATCTCCGCTGTCGTCATCGGCGTCTCCGCCCAGCGCATCACCCGACTGCTCGGAGCAGCCCGCACATGAGCGCCGATATCGTCGTCCTCGACTACGGCGCCGGCAACGTCCACTCCGCACTGCGCGCCGTCGAACGCGCCGGCGCGACAGCTGAGCTCAGCGCCGATCCTGACCGGGCCGCGGCAGCCGACGGCCTGCTCGTGCCCGGCGTCGGCGCCTTCTCCGCAGTCATGGACGCCCTTGACAACGCCGGCGCCGTCGACGTCATCCGCGAGCGGCACCGGCAGCAGCGCCCGCTGCTCGGCATCTGCGTGGGCATGCAGGTGCTCTACACCTCGGGAACGGAGCACGGCCGCACGAGTGACGGCATCGGACTGTGGGACGGCGCGGTCTGTCGCATCGACGCCGCAGTGCTGCCGCATATGGGATGGAACACCGTCACCGCAGCAGCCGGCAGCGCGATGTTCGCCGGCATCGCCGCGGAGCGCTTCTACTTCGTCCACTCCTATGCCGCCACCACCGCCCCACCCGAGGCGGCCGTCACCATCTGCAGTCTGGACAGCCCGTTCATCGCCGCAGTCGAAGACGGCACCACCTGGGCCACCCAGTTCCACCCTGAGAAGTCCGGCCGGGCAGGAACCGCGCTGCTGGCCAACTGGATCCGCACGCTGAGCGCAGCGCAGAAATGAAAGAAGAGGTCATGTCACAGCTTGCAAGCGAACCCGCCCTGACACTGCTGTCGGCAGTCGACGTCGCCAACGGCACCGCCGTGCGCCTCGTCAAGGGAGAAGCCGGCACCGAAACGGAGTACGGCAACCCCGTCGAGGTCGCCCAGCAGTTCGAAGACGGCGGCGCCGAATGGATCCACCTCGTCGACCTCGACGCCGCTTTCAGCCGCGGCACGAACTACGCGCTGCTCGCACAGGTGACGAAGGCCGTCTCCATCAAGGTCGAGCTCTCCGGCGGCATCCGCGACACCGAATCCCTCGAACGCGCCCTCGACACCGGAGCTGAGCGCGTCAACATCGGCACCGCCGCACTGGAGAACCCCGCCTGGACGGCCGAGGTCATCGCCGCCTACGGCGACCGGATCGCCATCGGCCTCGACGTGCGCGGCACCACCCTGGCCGCGCGCGGCTGGACCCGTGAGGGCGGCGACCTCTACGAGATCCTCACACAGCTCGAAGAAGCCGGCTGCAGCCGCTATGTCGTCACCGATGTCAACAAGGACGGTACCCTGCAGGGACCCAACACCGATCTGCTGCGCGATATCGCGTCCCGGACCGACAAGCCGATCGTCGCCTCCGGAGGCGTCTCCAGCCTCGACGACCTGCGCGCCATCCGCGAACTCGTGCCGCTCGGCGTCGACTCGGCGATTGTGGGCAAGGCCCTCTACGCCGGCAAGTTCTCCCTCCAGGAAGCTCTCGAAGTCGCAGGACGCTGATGACCGAACCGCAGCCGCCGGGCAGCCGGGCGCTGCCGCCGCACATCGCCGCCGGGCAGACGGATTCGGCCGGCACTCCCTGGCAGGGCCGCGACCTCAAACCCAATCCGTTCTCCGGCGACACCGGGGAGGCCGATGCCGGTCTGCTGCGCGCCCTGCAGGCCGCAGCCGCAGCGCCGCTGGATCCGCAGCGCCACCGCGATGTGCTCACCGCCTTCGCACAGGTGCGCATCTATGCGCCGGTGGTGCCGGCGGCAGTCGAGCACAGCGTCGACGAGCGCGGACTCGTCCACGACAACAAGTCGGAGATGGCGATGGTCCGGTTGGCCGCCGAAGACGGCCGGGATTGCACCCCGGCCTTCACCGACATCCCCACGCTCACAGCCTGGGCCGATGCGGCGCGCCCGGTGCCGATCGAAAGCGAACGGCTGTGCGTGGCTGCGATCGAAGAGGACTCCCAGCTCGTCGTCATCGACCCCGGCAGCCCGCACGCCTTCCTGCTGCGCCGCACCGCACTGTGGTCCTTCGTCCAAGGCCATGACTGGTACCCGGCCTGGGCCGATCAGCGGGTGGCCAAGGCAGCCGCCGCAGCAGCGGCCGGCAGCGACTTCATCACCGCCATCGGCGTGCAGCCGGGCAGCGGCAGCGTGCACATCAGCGGCCCGGAGATCCGGCTCGTGCTCCGCGTCAGCCGCCGGCCCCAGCAGCACGAGCTCGCAGCCTTCCAGCAGCGGCTGAGCGCGCACGAGGAGTTCGTCAGCCTCGTCGATTCGCTCGCGATCACGCTCACGGACGCCGAGCCGAGCTGAAGGCGGCGGCAGAAGCGCGGGCCAGCAGCCGCCTCGGGAGGGGCTGTCAGCGCAGCAGCCGCTGAGCTTATAGGCTGGGACGAATGACCAGACCGGCCAGGGGAGGGAACGTGAGTCGATCATTCACCATCGGGATCGCAGGCGGCACCGGCAGCGGCAAGACGACGCTGACCCGGGCGCTGGTCGAACGGTTCGCCGGACGCACCTCCGTCATCTACCACGACAACTACTACAAGCAGCATGACAATCTCAGCTATGAGGAGCGGGCGGCGCTGAACTTCGACTCACCTGACGCCTTCGACACCGCGCTCATGATTGAGCAGCTGCGCACCCTCATGAGCGGTGAGCCCATCGACTGCCCGGTCTACGACTTCGCCGCCCACAACCGTGCGGAGGAGACCGTCCGGATCGCCCCGGCCCCGGTGCTCATCGTCGAGGGGATCCTCATCCTCTCCGAACCCGAGCTCGTCGACCTGCTCGACCTCAAGCTCTTCGTCGACACCGATGCCGATGTGCGGATCCTCCGGCGCATCAAACGCGATGTCATCGAGCGCGGCCGGACCCTCGAATCCGTCGAACAGCAGTACCTGGAGACGGTCAAGCCGATGCACGACCTCTACGTCGAACCTGCGAAGCGCCGCGCCGATCTCATCGTGCCTGAAGGCGGCCACAACCTCGTCGCCCTCGATATGCTCATCCGCCACGTCGACAGCAGCATCCAGACCCCGGCACTGGCAGACGAGGAGTTCTGACACCGGACAACACCGAACACATGAAGCGGGGCCGCTGCCCGGGAATCTCTCCCCGGGCAGCGGCCCCGCAGCGGCTGCGTCAGACGCTCATGCGTCTGCGGCAGTGCTGAGCAGATCAGCTCGGCGTGTTGAGGGTGGACTTGGTGCCGCCGTTCTCCTTCTGGGCTGCGCGCACGACGTTCTCCACGCGTGCACCGAGATCGGCGTCGACGTTCTTCCAGTACTCGAAGGCCTTGACAAGGATCTCCTCGGTCACGCCGTTGAGCAGGTGACCGGAGATGTTGCCGACCATGCGGTCGCGGGCGGCATCGTCCATGACCTCGCGCACGAGCGCACCTGCCTGCGAGAAGTCGTCATCATCCTCGCGCAGCGTCGGAGCCGAGCGCAGTACGTCTCCGTCGACATCGACGAGGTTGTTCTCCGTCACGCGGGAGGCATCAGCATGCGGACCGCCGTAGGAGTTCGGCGCGTAGACCGGCTGCTCCTTCGGGTAGTTCTCGTAGGACATGCTGCCGTCCTTCGAGTAGCTGTGCTTGACAGCGGCCTTCGGACGGTTGACCGGCAGCTGTGCGTAGTTCGCACCGATGCGGTAGCGGTGGATGTCGGCGTAGGCGAAGATGCGTCCCATGAGCATCTTGTCCGGGCTCAGGCCGGTGCCGGGCACCAGGTTCGACGGAGCGAAGGCAGCCTGCTCGATCTCGGAGTGGAAGTCCTCCGGATTGCGGTTGAGCTCCATCACACCGACCTCGGTCAGCGGGTAGTCCTCATGCGGCCAGATCTTCGTGACGTCGAAGGGGTTGAAGCGGTAGGTCTTGGCATCCTCGTACGGCATAATCTGAACCATCAGACGCCACGACGGGTAGTTGCCGGCCTTGATCGCCTCGAACAGGTCGCGGCGGTGGAAGTCGGCATCGATGCCGGCCATCTGATCGGCTTCCTCAGCGGAGAAGCCCTCATGGCCGTACTTCTCGATGAACTCATCCTTTTGGTTCGACTTGAAGTGGTACTTCACCCAGTAGCGCTCGCCCTCGGCGTTGACCCACTGGAAGGTGTGGGAGCCGTAGCCGTTCTGCTCACGCCAGGACCGCGGGATGCCGCGGTCGCCCATGAGGTAGGTGACCTGGTGGGCCGAGGCCGGAACCTGGGTCCAGAAGTCCCACTGCATGTTGTGATCGCGCAGACCCGAATCGCTCATTCGCTTCTGCGAGTGGATGAAGTCCGGGAACTGGATGGCATCGCGGATGAAGAAGATCGGGGTGTTGTTGCCCACGATGTCGAGGTTGCCCTCGGTGGTGTAGAACTTCACGGCGAAACCACGCGGATCGCGCCAGGTGTCAGGCGAGCCCTGCTCACCGGCGACGGTCGAGAAGCGGGTGAGCACCTCGGTCTCGGTGCCCGGCTGGAACACAGCAGCGCGGGTGTACTTCGAGACGTCGTTGGTCACGGTGAACGTACCGAAGGCACCGCCGCCCTTAGCGTGCACCACGCGTTCCGGGACGCGCTCGCGGTTGAAATGGGCGAGCTTCTCGATGAGGTAGTGATCCTGCAGCAGGATCGGGCCGTTCGGGCCGACGGTCAGCGAGTGCTCATCGCTGCCGACCGGGATGCCGAAGTCATTGGTCGTGAATTTCTCAGTCACACGTCCTCCTGAAGTGAAGCGCGTGGCGCGTGTGCACGCCGACGCACATGGGGTTGCGGTGGAGTGGTTGCTTGTTCTAGCCAGCCGACTGCTCGACGGACGCCTTCGCTGCGGGCTGATCAGCTCCTGCAGCAGCGGCCTGGCACCGATCGCACAGCCCCCAGTAGACAACTTCGGCCAGCTCGACGGAGAAGCCGAAGTCCTCAGCAGGGTGCATGCACGGCACACCTTCGGACCGGCACGGCACATCCTGGATGTGATGGCACGCCCGGCAGACGAGGTGGTGGTGGTTGTCGTGCCGCTGCAGCTCATAGCGCGCAGCCACCGACCCGGCGGGATCGATGCAGCGCACCAGATCAGCGCGTTCGAAAGCTGAGAGCACATCGTAGACAGTCTGGTGAGAGACCTTCCCGATCCGCGCGCGCGTATGGGCGGTGATCTGCTCGACGTCCGGATGATCGGTCCGTTCGGCCAGGACTTCGAAGACCGCCTGGCGTGGTGCGGTCACTCGCAGGCCGGCCGCCCGGATCGTCTCAGCTGGTGTCGGTGAAGACATGCCCCCATCCTAACAGTTCTCTGGAATGACTCAAGAAAAGGTGAGCCTTACTTTCCGGCTGCACAGCCCTGAGTTCCGCGGGATTCTGCGCCCGCCGCTGTCCTGCATATCAGACACCGAGACTGTTCGATCATTCGAGTGCCGGCTGTGGTGAAGTCGTCTAGGATGATGCCCGAACCGCAGAAGTGATCTGCATCACCCTCCCCGCAGGAGCCCCATAGATATGTCGAGCCCACCCCAGACCGCCGGCAAGCCGAGCATCGGCCAGCGCTTCCTCGACGGAGTCGAGCGCGTCGGCAACAAGCTTCCCGAACCCTTCACTCTGTTCTTAGGACTCTTCCTCATCACCGGCGTTATCTCGACGTTCATGGCGCTTGCCGGTGTCGAGGTCTCAGTCCCCGGCAGCGACGAATCCGTCGCCATCAAGGGCCTGTTCACCGGTGAGGGGCTGTCCTGGTTCACCGCCAACATCGGCGCCAACTACGTCGGCTTCCCGCCGCTGGCCACCGTGCTGCCGCTGCTGCTGGCCGTCGGCGTGGCGGAGAAGACCGGCATGCTCGCTGCGCTCGTGCGGGTGACCTTCAGCTCGGCTCCGCGCTGGATGCTGCCCTACGCCGTCGCCTTCGTCGGCGTCAGCTTTTCGGTCATGGGCGACTCGGCCTTCATCATCATCCCGCCGCTGGCCGCCCTCGTCTTCAAAGCCGCCGGCCGCCACCCGGTCGCCGGTCTGCTCGGCGGATTCGCCGCCACCGGCGCCGGCTACTCCACCTCGATCTTCCCGACCTCGCTCGACGCGCTGTTCGCCGGCATCACCACCGCAGTGATGGACTCCCTGCCCGGCCACGACTACGCCGCGGTCAACCCGATCTCCAACTACTTCTTCAACGTCGCCTCGGCGATCGTGCTCTCGCTCATCGCCGGATTCATCATCGACCGGATCCTCGAACCGCAGCTCGAGCGCACCAACACCCCGCGTGAGGAGACCGAGCTCGACGAGGACGGCAACCCGCACACGCGTGAGGACGAGCTCTCGCCCCACCTCGAGCCCTACGAGAGGAAGGCCCTCATCGGCGCCGGCATCGCCACCGCCCTGCTGGCCGCGCTGCTGCTGTTCGCCTTCCTCATCCCCAGCTCGCCGTGGCGCAATGAGGAGGGCGGCTTCCTGCCGACCTCGCCGCTGCTCGACTCGATCGTGTTCATCGTCTTCGTCGTCTTCTTCACCAACGGCGTTGTCTACGGCGTCATCGCCAAGACGATCACCGGCATGACCGACATCGTCACGATGATGGGCGAGGCGCTGGGGGACATGATGTCCTTCCTCGTGCTGGCCTTCATCCTCGGCCAGTTCATCGCGCTGTTCAACTGGACCGGCATCGGCTCCTGGACCGCCGTCAAGGGTGCGGCCGCACTCGAAGCGATGCAGCTGACCGGCTTCATCGCGATCATCGGCTTCGTCGCCCTGGCCTCCTGCCTCAATCTGCTCATCATCTCCGGCTCCTCGCTGTGGACGCTTATGGCGGCCGTCTTCGTCCCGATGTTCGCGCTCATCGGCTACGAGCCGGCCTTCACCCAGGCGGCCTTCCGCGTCGGCGACTCCGCAACGCAGATCATCACCCCGCTCAACCCGTACATGATCGTGCTGCTGGGCCTCATGCGCCGCTACCAGCCCGACGCCGGCATCGGCACGCTCATGTCGCGGATGCTGCCGTTCGTCATCCCGTTCTGGCTCGCCTGGCTGGGAATGCTCGCCCTGTGGTTCTTCCTCGATCTGCCGCTCGGCCCGGGCAACCCCATCCAGCTCTGATCACCGTTCCCGAGGCGGTGGGCGCTTGCTCCGGCACCCACCGCCTCGGCAGCGGCGTCCTGATCCTGCAGCCGCCGGCCACGGCCGCGGCACTGCCGCTGCGCTGAGTTCCGCGAAGAGGAGGAGCACCCCACATGACCGACAGTCAGCCCACGGTCCCGGATCCCACCTATCTCCATCTGCTCACCGCAGAGATGGACGCCCGGGCAGCAGCCGCCGAACCGCCGGAGAGCCCCTTCGCCGGTGCTCCGGAATCCGCCACCGCGAAGGTGCGGGCCGCCGTCGACGAACTCGCCCCGCAGCTGCTGAGTCTGGCGTCCGATATCTACGGCTATGCCGAGCTCGCCTTCGAAGAGCACCGCTCGGCTGCCCGCATCGCCGAGCAGGTCGAAGCCGCTGGCATCGAGGTCGAACGCGGCGCTTACGGAGTGGAGACAGCGCTGTGCGCCCGCTTCGGACCGGACACCGGCCGCACGATCGGCATCTGCGCGGAGTACGATGCGCTGCCGGAGATCGGCCACGCCTGCGGCCACAATGTCATCGCCGCCACCGGAGTCGGAGCGTTCCTCGCGATCGCGCGGGCCTATGGCGGCCGCGCGGAGGAGCTGCCCGGTCAGGTGGTGCTGCTCGGCACACCGGCCGAGGAGGGGCACACCGGCAAGGAATACATGGCTCGGGCTGGGGCCTTCGACGATCTCGATGCGGCGATCATGCTGCACCCGGCCGGCTACGATGCCGCCGACGTGCTGTGGATCGGCCGCCGCGTCCTCGACGTCACCTTCACCGGCGTGGCCGCGCATGCCTCCGCGCAGCCGTTCATGGGCCGCAACGCCCTCGACGCCGCTTCGCTGCTGTACCAGGGCATCGGACTCATGCGGCAGCAGATGCCGCCGATCGACCGCGTGCATGCGGCCATTCCTGAGGGCGGTGACCGGGCGTCGATCATCACCGAATCCACCCGGGTCAGTCTCTATGTGCGCTCCTCGCATCCGGAGACCCTCATGAACCTGTCCGAGCGGGTCGAGAACATCGCCCGCGGAGCAGCGCTCATGACCGGCTGCGGTGTCGAGGTGAGCTGGGACAAGCATCCGCCGAGCATGCCGGTGCGGGCGAACCAGGCGCTCACCGGACGCTGGTCGATCCGGCAGCAGGAGCGCGGGCGCTCACCGCTGCCGCGCGGCGTCGTCAGCGACACGCTGGCCGCCTCCACCGACTTCGGCAATGTCAGCTATCTGGTGCCCGGCATCCACCCGATGCTCGCGATCGCAGCACCGGATGTGGCCCTGCACACCCGCGGTTTCGCGCAGGCAGCCGCCACCGAGGCGGCCGAGAAGGGTGTGCTCGACGGCGCCTATGGACTCGCCGGGGTGGCGCTCGACTTCCTCTGCGACGATGCGCTCGCCGCAGCCGTCAGGCAGGAGTTCGACGACGCCGGGGGAGTGCTGCGGGCCGCTGAGATGTTCGGCTGAGCCCGCGGATGCCGGCTCAGCCTGCGGGCCTCGGCGGCCTCCGGAAGAACCGGGCTGGACCCGGCAGCGTCAGGAGACGGGGCCGGTGAACTTCTCGCCCGGTCCCTGACCTGGCGCGTCCTGCACGGTGGACGCCTCGCGGAAGGCCAGCTGCAGGCTGCGCAGTCCGTCGCGCAGCGGGCGGGCATGGTGGTCGCCGATCTCCGGAGCGGCGGCGGTGACGAGTCCGGCCAGAGAGGTGATGAGCTTGCGGGCCTCATCGAGATCCATGAGGTCTGCGGCCTTCTGCTCAGGGGTGTCCTCGCTCAGCCCGCACTTGACCGCGGCAGCGCTCATGAGGTGCAGAGCTGCCGAGGAGATGATCTCCAGGGCCGGCACCTCGGCGATGTCGCGGGCGGCCTGCGCATGGGCAGCCGCCAGCTCGGGCTGGAACTCGAAATGCGAAGATGCGTCGGTCATGCCCACCAGCTTCCCACACGCACCCCCGCCGGCCAAGATGCGCCGCCGGCCGACCCGCCTCCTCTCCGGCTCGATGTGCACTTCGCCCCAACGGGTAGTACACTGGACTTCGTGCAAAGTGGAGCTCGGCTCCCACCTGGATCATCATTGGTGATCGGGTTCGAATGACGGCCAGTGCTCTCGCCGGCCGACGCGGTGCGATATCCGCAGTTCGTTCGTCTGGGCTCCCTTGGCATGCGCCGAAAGGGGGCCTTTTCCCTTTCAGCGGTCGTGATCATCATCTGGTGAAGAAGGAGCGAGCACATCAGCGAGCCGCGTATCAATGATCGGATTCGAGTCCCGGAGGTCCGTCTCGTCGGACCCAACGGGGAGCAGGTCGGAATCGTCGCCATCCGCAAGGCGCTCGACCTCGCCCGCGAAGCCGATCTCGACCTTGTTGAGGTTGCACCCCAGGCCAAGCCGCCTGTAGTCAAGCTCATGGACTACGGCAAGTTCAAGTACGAATCGGCGCAGAAGGCACGCGAGGCCCGGAAGAACCAGGCCAACACGGCTCTCAAGGAGATCCGGTTCCGACTGAAGATCGATGAGCACGACTACGAGACCAAGAAGGGCCATGTCTCCCGCTTCCTCAACGGCGGAGACAAGGTCAAGGTCATGATCATGTTCCGTGGACGCGAGCAGTCCCGCCCGGAGATGGGCATCAAGCTGCTCAACCGGCTGGCAGAGGATGTCGCCGAACTCGGAACGGTCGAATCCGCTCCGCGGGTCGACGGCCGCAACATGGTCATGGTCATTGCGCCCGTGCGATCCAAGGCCGATGCCAAGGCGGAATCCCGCCGCGCATCCCGCGGAGCCAAGGGTGCCAGCGCCGAGGTGAAGTCACGCCGCGAGCGCGAAGCACAGGCCAAGGCGGAGAAACGCGAAGCCGAGGCCCAGGCATAAGTTTGAGGCCTCCCGGCCCCATGGTCGGGAAGCGCACCGTGCAGCGCCAGCCCCCGCCTCGGGCGCGGCTGCGCAAGAGAACGATAAGGAGACGGCACTATGCCGAAGCAGAAGACCCACAGCGGTGCCAAGAAGCGCATGCGCATCACCGGCAGCGGCAAGGTCATGCGTGAGCGTGTCAACAAGCGCCACCTGGCTGAGCACAAGTCCTCGCGGCGCAAGCGCCGCCTGTCCGTCGACCAGGTCATGACCGGCGGCGACGCCGCCAAGGCCCGCAAGCTGCTGGGCAAGGCCTGAGACGCAGACACCGGGCTTGCTGCCTGAGCGCACCTGAGTGCGCGCACCGATCTTTATAAGGAGTGACACGTGGCACGTGTGAAAAGGGCGATCAACGCCAAGAAGAAGCGCAGGGTCATTCTCGACCGTGCGTCCGGCTACCGCGGACAGCGTTCGCGTCTGTACCGCAAGGCCAAGGAACAGGTCATCCACTCGCTGGTCTACAGCTACCGTGACCGTCGGGCCCGGAAGGGCGACTTCCGTCGCCTGTGGATCCAGCGCATCAACGCTGGCGCCCGCGCCAACGGCATGACCTACAACCGCTTCATCCAGGGCCTCAAGGCCGCTGGAGTCGAAGTCGACCGCCGCATGCTCGCCGAGCTCGCGGTCAACGACGCAGCGACCTTCGCCTCGCTCGTCAAGGTCGCCAAGGAGGCCCTGCCCTCCGACGTCAACGCCGCCAAGACCTCGGCAGCCTGACACAGCTGAACTCGGCGGCCGGGCAACGGCCGCAGCGGTGACCGACCGCACCCACTCAGCCCCGGGAACACCACCCGGGGCTGAGTGCTGTCTGCGGGTAGGGTTGAGCTATGGCACCGACACCCCCTCACTCTCCGCAGCCAGCTGAGCTGCCCGTGCACCCCGGCCTCACCGGCCCGGTGCTCACCTCCCCGCAGTCCAAGCGGATTAAAGAGGCCGGCAAGCTGCTCAAGCGCCAATGGCGGAACAAGACCGGCCACTTCCTCGTCGAGGGACCCCAGGCCGTGCGCGAGGCGCTGGCCGGTGAGGTGCCGATCGTCGACGCCTTCATGACGGCTGAGTCCGCTGCACGCCATCCCGACCTCATCGAACTGGCCGGCAGGCGCAAGGTGCGGCTGCGCCAGGTCGCCGGTGAGCTGCTGCCGCTCATCTCCGACACCGTCGCCAGCCAGGGCGTGGTGCTCGTCTGCGAACAGCGCACCGCTGAGCTCACCTCAGTGGTGACCGGTGAAGCGAAGCTGCTCGTCGTCCTCTCCCAGGTCCGCGATCCCGGCAATTCCGGCACCGTCATCCGCGTCGCCGATGCCGCCGGCGCTGACGGGGTCATCATCACCTCCAACAGTGTCGACGCCTTCAACCCGAAGGTCGTGCGCTCGACCGCCGGCTCCGTCTTCCACCTGCCGATCGTCACCGGCGTCGGCCTGTCCGAGGTGACTGAGCTCGCCCGCGCCCGCGGCCAGCAGGTGCTCGCCGCCGATGCCCACCCGCCGGCACACGACCTGCACGTGCCCTGGGACACCGGCCTCGACCTCAGCCGCCCGACCCTCTGGGTCTTCGGCAGCGAAGCCCACGGCCTGCCCGAGGCCGACCGCGCACTGTGCGACGCCGCAGTCGCGATCCCGCTCTACGGCCAGGCCGAAAGTCTCAACCTCGCCACCGCCGCGAGCATCTGCATCTACGAATCCGCCCGCAGCCAGCTGATGTGAGCCGGCATGGCGCAGGCGGCTGGAACCACAACATTCACTACCACCGGAGGATCCTCGCATCCCTGCCGCCAGCAACTCGGACGGTGCTCGATGCCGGCGCCGGCACCGGACAGCTCGCACAGACACTGGCCGCTGCAGGGTATGCCGTCACCGCCATCGACCGTGCCGCTGACCTCGCTGTGACTCCGCGCGTGCCGGGATTGACATGGATCACCGGTGATGTGCTCACCTACGACTTCGGCACCGCCTTCGACGCCGTTGTCAGCGTGGCCGTGCTGCACCACCTACCCGACCTCACCGCAGCGCTCACGCGGCTGGCCGGCCTCACCGCTGACGGCGGGACGCTCATCGTCATCGGCCTGGCCCGGCCGACCCGGCCGAGCGATCACCTCATCCACGCAGCCGGTGCCGTCATCCACCGCCTCCAGGTGCTGCGGCACGGTTGGCAGACCGACCCGGCAACCACCTGCTGGCCGCCGCAGCACTCCTACGCCCAGGTGCGCCGCACAGCAGCCCAGCTGCTGCCCGGAGCAGAGTTCCGCCGGCTGCCGCTGTGGCGCTACGAGCTCAGATGGAGGAAACTGCCTGCCGGTTCAGGCATGAGTCCGTAGACTGAACGGACGCCCATCGAGCCGAGGAGCACCATGACCGAGCAGCCATCACCCTACGGATCCGGCAGCGGAACCGGCACACGCCAGGGCTCCGCCCAGCCGCAGACCTCCGCCGGCCCGCAGCCGGCCGGGCGCGTGCGCATCCGCCACCTGCAGGACTACAAGCAGCAGGGCGTCAAATGGGCGATGCTGACCTCCTATGACCAGCTGAGCGCCGGGATCTTCGACGAAGCCGGCATCCCCGTCCTGCTCGTCGGCGATTCGGCGGCCAACAACGTCTACGGCTACGAGACCACCCTGCCGGTCACCGTCGATGAGCTCATCCCGCTCGTGCGGGCCGTGACCGGCAGCACCCGGCGCGCCCTCGTCGTCGCCGACCTGCCCTTCGGGTCCTACCAGGAATCGCCCGAGCAGTGCTTCGCCACGTCTGCCCGCTTCATGAAGGAAGCCGGCGCACACGCCGTCAAGCTCGAAGGCGGCACTGAGATGGTGCCCCAGATCGAGAAGCTCGCTGCCGGCGGCATACCTGTCATGGCCCACATCGGCTTCACCCCGCAGGCCGAGCATCAGCTCGGCGGCTACCGTGTGCAGGGCCGCGGCGACGCCGCCCAGGGACTCCTCGACACCGCCCGCGCAGTCGAGGCCGCCGGCGCCTTCGCCGTCGTCCTCGAAATGGTCCCCGGCGAGGCTGCTGCGGCGATCACCGAATCGCTGTCGATCCCCACGATCGGGATCGGCGCCGGAGCCGACTGCGATGCGCAGGTGCTCGTGTGGCAGGACATGGCCGGGCTGCGCGGCGGGCGGATGCCGCGCTTCGTCAAGCAGTACGCCGACCTGCGCACCAGCCTGCTCGATGCCGCCCGCGCCTACGCCTCCGACGTCGAATCCGGAACCTTCCCGGCAGCCGAGCACACCTTCTGACCGTCTAGCGGCGCAGGCTCGGCGGCCGCCACAGCGCGACGAGACCGAGTGCGATGACCCCGCTGACCGCCATCGCGGCGATGAGCGGCTGCCAGCGGGCCGGCTCGAACTGCTCACCGATGATGAGCGCCATGATGACCATCGCGATGACCGCACCGAGGTAGCGGGTGAGCTGGAACAGCCCGGCGGCCACACCGGCCGAGCCGCGCTGCGCTGAGGCGAACATGCCCTGATTGAGGCCGAGCGGAATGAGCCCGTAGGGCATTCCGGCCACGGCGAGGATGAGCACATCAAACACCGGGTGTCCAGCGGTGCCCACCAGCCACATGAGCGCGAGTGCCGAGAACAGCAGCGCGCAGCCGCCGAACACGAACGGCCGCAGACCCAGCCGCGTAATGAGCCGGGTGGCCGGCATGACCGACAGTGCCGACACGATCGCCAGCACCGCCATGAGCATCCCAACCTGCGCGACCGGGTAGCCGCGGGCGATCTCGTAGAACTGCGGGAACCCGAACATCCACAGGTAGAAGATGACGTTGAACGTCGCGAACTGCGCGAGCACCAGCAGCAGCGAGGTGTTCGCCTTGAGCTCGCGCAGGTCGAGCACCGGATGCGGGGCGCGCAGCTCCCACCACGCGAACGCCGCCCCGGTGATGACCGCAACCGCGAACAGCGCAAGCCTGAGCCCGGGCAGCGAATCGAGCAGTGCGAGGATGAACGCACTCATCGCCACTGTGAACCCGATGATGCCGGGCACGTCGATGAACAGCGCCAGGTTCGCTCGCTTGCGACCCGCTCCCGAGGCGGTGGCCGCCGTGTCCTCCGCCAGAGCGGGAGTGGACGGCCGGCCTGCTTCGAGTTGCCCGGCTGTGAGCGCATCGGCCGGGGCGGCGCGGGCGACGAGGATGAGGCCCAGCAGTGCCGGGGGCACATTGAGCCAGAACTGGGCATGCCAGCCGAAGGCCGCCAGCAGGAGCCCACCGGCGACAGGGCCGAGGGCCATGCCGAGGGTGTTGACGACCTGGATGCGGCCGAGTGCCCGCACAGACTCCGGTCCCGGTGGGATCCAGGCGCCGAGCAGCGTCACCGCCGAGGGGTAGGCGCACGCTGTGCCGACGGCCAGCAGGCCGCGGGCGATGGACAGGGAGACGATCCCGGTGGCGAGCATCGACCACACGGTGGCGATGAGCACGACGACCATCCCGGCGACGAAGATCTTCTTGGGCCCGAACCTGTCGGCACACCGGCCGAGGACCGGCTGGGCGGTGCAGGAGACGAGGTAGAAGACCGTGACGGCCCAGCTGACGTGAGCGAACCCGACCCCGAAGTCCCGGGCGATCGCGATGAGCGCGACGGTGATCATCGTCGAGTTCATCGGGTTGAGCCACGTTCCCATCGTCAGCCCCGTCATGAGGGCGCGATGATTCGGTAGCGATGACGACATGGGTTCACTCTACGACTGCAGCCTGCAGACGCAGGGCGCCTGTCACGAGGTGAGAACCGGCGCGGGCGTCGACAGCAGCCCTCGCATCGTAGACGTTCGACTCGACGTATTCGATGTCGGCACCGCACTCAGCGGCCAGCTCTCTGGCCCGGCGCAGCGACTCACCGGAGAGGTCGACGCCGACGACCCGGCCGGCACCCTGCCGTTTGAGGCCGATGGTGTCGGTGCCGAGGTGGGACACTAGGCAGGCACGCCCGGTGAGGCAATACCAGCCGGACGCGGTCACAGGCCGGTGCCCGGTTCGTTAGACTGGCTCGTGGTCTGCTCCTGCGCCGGGATGCGCGGGATGCGATGGAGAGTCCGCTAACAGAAAGAAGGCAGATGTCTGCGCCAGTCGATCCGC
Organism: Brevibacterium otitidis; assembly: GCF_042429315.1. Classification (NCBI taxonomy): domain Bacteria; kingdom Bacillati; phylum Actinomycetota; class Actinomycetes; order Micrococcales; family Brevibacteriaceae; genus Brevibacterium; species Brevibacterium otitidis. Next base: position 18,844 of record NZ_JBHMAU010000068.1, read on the forward strand.
GCGATGAGTCCGCCGTCGCCGCCGCCGTCGAGGCTGCGCTGACGGCGTTCGATGCCGCCTCGAACCTCGATGAGCTCAAGACCGCCCGGCTGGCCCACATGGGTGACAAGGCGCCGCTGGCGCTGGCGAACCGGGAGATCGGCACGCTCGACAAGTCGGAGAAGGCAGCTGCCGGCAAGCTCGTCGGCCAGTCCCGCGGACAGGTGAAGAAGGCTCACGACGTCCGCCTGGCAGCGCTCGAGGAGCAGCGCGACGCCGAGGTGCTCGTCGCCGAGGCGATCGACGTCACCCTGCCCTCGGCCCGCCGCCGAGGCGGTGCCCGCCACCCGCTGCAGCTCATCCAGGAGCGCATCGCCGACCACTTCATCGGCCACGGCTGGGAAGTCGCCGAAGGCCCCGAGATCGAATCCGAGTGGCTGAACTTCGACTCCCTGAACTTCGGCCCCGACCACCCGGCCCGCCAGATGCAGGACACCTTCTTCGTCGAGCCCGTCGAAGCCGGCCTCGTGCTGCGCACCCACACCTCCCCGGTGCAGTCGCGTTCGCTGCTCGAACGCGGCGCCCCGCTGTACGTCGTATGCCCGGGCAAGACCTTTCGCACCGATGAGCTCGACGCCACCCACACCCCGGTGTTCCACCAGGTCGAGGGCATCGCGATCGACAAGAACCTCACGATGGCCCACCTCAGGGGCACCCTCGACGAATTCGCCCGCGCGATGTTCGGACCCGAATCGCGCACCCGGCTGCGGCCGAGCTTTTTCCCGTTCACCGAGCCGAGCGCGGAGATGGACTTCTGGTTCCCCAATAAGGTCGGCGGGCCCGGCTGGATCGAATGGGGCGGCTGCGGCATGGTCCACCCGAATGTGCTGCGCTCCGCCGGCATCGACCCGGACGTCTACCAGGGCTTCGCCTTCGGCATGGGCATCGAGCGCACGCTCATGCTCCAGGAGGGCATCAACGATATGCACGACATGGTCGAAGGCGACCTGCGGTTCTCAGCACGGTTTGGAGTGAATGCCTGATGCTCGTCCCACTCGAATGGCTCGCCGACTACGTCGACCTCTCCGTCGTCGACGACTCGCGCGTCCTCGCGGCCGAACTGGCCAGCATCGGCCTGGAGGAAGAGGACTTCATCGCCCCCGAGGTCACCGGCCCGCTCGTCGTCGGCCGGGTCCTCGAACTGGAGAAGGAGACCCACTCCAACGGCAAAACCGTCAACTGGTGCCAGGTCGACGTCGGCGAGGACGAACCGCGCGGCATCATCTGCGGTGCCCACAACTTCCAAGCCGGCGACCTCATCGCCGCCGCACTGCCCGGCGCGGTGCTGCCCGGCGGCTTCGCCATCAGCGCCCGCAAGACCTACGGCCACATCTCCGACGGCATGATCTGCTCGTCCAAGGAGCTCGGCCTCGGCGAGGACCACGAGGGCATCATCGTCCTCACCCGCCTCGGGCTGACCGGCGAACCCGGTGACGACGCACGAGAACTGCTCGGCCTCGACCGAGTCACCCTCGACGTCAACGTCACCCCCGACCGCGGCTACCAACTGTCGATGCGCGGCATCGCCCGCGAATTCGCGATGCTCAAAGGCCAGGACTTCAACGATCCAGCCGACCAGCCGGCACCGGAGCCCACCGCGGACGGCTACCCAGTCGAGCTGGCCGATGATGCCCCGATCCACGGCGCGGCCGGCTGCGACCGGTTCACCGCCCTGCAGGTCACCGGCATCGACCCGAACGCCCAGACCCCGTACTGGATGCAGCGCCGGCTCACCGAAGCCGGCATGCGCCCGATCAGCCTGAGCGTCGACGTCACCAACTACGTCATGCTCGAACTCGGCCAGCCGCTGCACGCCTACGACCGCGACGCCCTCGGCGAGCGGATCATCGTCCGCCGCGCGCAGGCAGGGGAGAAGCTCACCACCCTTGACGACGTCACCCGCACCCTCGATGTCGAGGATCTCCTCATCACCGATGAGGGCGGCGCGGCAGGCGAGAGCCGGATCATCGGGCTGGCCGGCGTCATGGGCGGAGCCGAGCTCGAAGTCGGCCCCGAGACCCGCAACGTCCTCATCGAAGCCGCCCACTTCGACCCGATCTCGATCGCCCGCACCGCCCGCCGGCACCGGCTGCCGAGCGAGGCCGCCCGCCGCTTCGAACGCGGCGTCGACCCCGCCCTCGGGCCGGTGGCCGCCAAGCGCTGCGCGGACCTGCTCGTCGAACTCGGCGGCGGCACCCTCGAACCGGCCATCACCATCGCCGGGGACGCCCCGCAGGCCCGCACCGTCAGGCTTGCAGCCGATCTGCCCAACCGGCGGCTGGGCACCGAGGACAGCCGTGCGGACATCGTCCGGCTGCTCGCTGCCGTCGGCTGCCAGGTCACCGACCCCGAAGCCGAGGTCTTCGAGGTCACCGTCCCGACGTGGCGGGCCGACCTGACCGACGACGTCGACCTCGTCGAGGAGATCGCCCGCGCCGGCGGCTACGACCGCATCCCGTCCGTGCTGCCGGTGGCCCCCGGCGGCACGGGCCTCAACGCCGCCCAGGCGGCACGCCGGCGGATCTCGAACCTGCTGACCGCGCTGGGCTACTCCGAGGTGCTGACCTACCCGTTCACCTCCGAGGCCCGCAGCGACGAGCTGCGCATCCCGGAAGGCGACGCGCGCCGTGCCAACATCCGGCTGGCCAACCCGATGGCTGAGGACCAGCCGCTCATGCGCACCCACCTGCTCGCCACCCTTGTCGATGCCGCCGCCCGCAACCTCGGCCGCGGTTTCAAGGACATCGCGATCTTCGAAGCCGGGCTCGTGACCCAGCCGCAGAGGACCGAGCTCTCACCAGTCGAGTCTTATGCCCCGGGGTATCACCCGAGCGAGGACGAACTGGCCGCGATCTTCGCCTCGGTGCCAGCCCAGCCGTACCACTTCGCCGGCATCATGGCAGGCTACGCCGAAGCCCCCGGAGTGCTCGGCGCCGGCCGGAAAGCCGATGCCGCCGATGTCATCGACACGGTGCACCGGATCGCCGCCTCGTGCGGACTCGAGCTCACCGTGACCGCTGACCAGATCGCCCCGTACCATCCGGGACGCTGTGCACGCTTCGACTTCGCTGATGGCACCCACTTCGGCCACGCCGGCGAGCTGCATCCGAAGGTCTGCGAGACCCTCGACTTGCCCGCCCGCACGGTCGCCTTCGAGGTCAGCCTCGATGCGCTGCTGACCCAATCCGACACCCGCGCCTGGGCCGGGGTGCTCTCGACTTACCCGGTCTCCCGGCAGGACGTCGCCCTGCTCGTCGACGAGGCGACCCCCGCCTCGGCGGTGGCCGAGGCGCTGCGCGAAGGTGCGGGAACCGAACTGGAGGACGTCGAGATCTTCGACCTCTACGCAGGCGACCAGGTGCCCGAGGGCAAGAAGTCGCTGGCCTTCCGTCTGACCTTCCGCGCCCCGGACCGCACGATGACCGCCGACGAGGCCTCCGCGCTGCGTGAGGCCGCCACCGCCGTGGCCGCAGAGCGCTTCGGCGCCGAGGTGAGGAGCTGAGATGGCCGCACCGCAGACCACCCGACCGCTGACCCTCATCACCGGGGGAGCCCGCGGCATCGGCCGGATCCTGGCGACCGGCTTCGCCGCCGCCGGCTACCCGGTGGCGATCACCGCCACCGACACCGCCCGCGCCCAGGCGGCTGCCGCTGAGATCGCCGCCGAGACCTCGGGCACGGTGACCGGGTTCGGCGTCGACGTCTCGCAGCCGGACTCCGTGGCCGCCCTGCGCGGCGACATCGAGGCACATGCCCAGGCCACGGGAGTGCGCCTCGGGGTGCTCATCAACAACGCCGGGCGGGTCGAATCGAGCGAAGGCCCGCTGTGGGAAGCCGACCCGGCCTCCCTCGTCGAGGTGATCGGCACCAATGTCATCGGTCCACTGCTCATGATCAACGCCTTCGCCCCGGTCCTCATCGCCACCGCCGAAGCGACCGGCCAGCCGGGCCGCATCATCGACCTCAACTCCGGATCCGGCGCGCAGGGCACCCCCGCCTACGGCGCCTACTCAGCATCGAAGGCTGCGCTGTTCCGGATCGCCGACTCCGTCGTCCACTTCGGCGACGAGAAGGGGTTGAAGATCTTCGAACTGGCACCCGGCGTCATCCGCTCGGACATGACCGCCTCGATGCCGATGCACGACTGGCGCACCGACGCCGACTGGACTTCACCTGCCGAGCTCGCCGCACTGGCGCTCGCAGCAGGCTCCGGTGAGCTCGACGGGTGGACCGGCCGCTACATCCGCGCTGGTCACGACACTGCAGAAACGCTCAGCCAGCAGATCCCCGCAGCCGGCTCACAAGTCCGTAAGCTGATCACGGAGATGGACATCCGCTGAAGCTGGGCAGACACGAGGAAGGCAGACGAACATGAACGTGCTCTACTCGATCCTCCTCGGTCTGCTCAATGCGGTCATCGTCGGCGTGCTCGTGCGCCGGACGATCACCGTCGGCACCGGGACGCTGCGCAACACGATCGTCTCGCTCGTCATGGGCATGTCGCTGTGGCCGATCACCCTGCAGAGCTACGAGCTGCTCGGCATCTCCCAGGGCGGGCAGATCCCGTGGATCGAGATGAGCTTCCCGGCCGTGATGGTCTTCCTGCTCATCTTCGCCTGGCTCATCGTCATCCAGATGTTCCTGCTGCTGGCCATCGAACTCGTGCTGCCCTCCGGCACCTTCACCTCGGTCATGCGCCAGATCGTGCGCCTGCCGGTGCTCTACCGGCGGGTCAGCCGCGTCTCCCAGATCCAGCGCATCCTGCTGCGCTACGGACTCGCCCGCTACCTGCGCCCGCGGATCCCGACCCTGAAGGTCTCGATGCGCGAGATCGCACGCACCACCGCCGAGGCGTTCGCCGCCGCAGGCGTCACCTTCGTCAAGCTCGGCCAGTTCATCGCCACCCGCTCCGACGTTGTGCCCGTCGAGTTCGTCGAGGAGTTCTCCAAGCTGCAGTCCGATGTGCCGCCGGTCGACTTCGACCAGATCCGTCCGGTGCTCGAGCGCTCCTTCGGCAGACCCGTCGATGAGGTGTTCTCCACCTTCGACGAGACGCCGCTGGCTGCCGCTTCGGTCGCCCAGGTCCACGCCGCCCGGCTGCCGGACGGGACCCCAGTCGTCGTCAAGGTCCAGCGTCCGCACCTGCGCAAGCAGGTCCGCGCCGATTCCGACATCATCCGCGCGCTGGCTGACCAGGCGCACAACCGGGCAGGCTGGGCGAAGAAGATCGGCGTGCGCTCGATCGCCCGCGGCTTCCTCGAATCGCTCAGCGAAGAGCTCGACTACGGCACCGAGGTGCGCAACACCCAGCTGCTGCGCGAGGCCGTCCAGCACCACGGCAACGGCTGGCCCCACGGGCCCGACGGGCAGCCGCTCGTCGACGTCCCGCGCGTGCACCCCGAACTCAGCGGCGAACGCGTCATCGTCCTCGAGCGCGTCGACGGCATCCCCCTGTCGAAGGCCGGAGACGTGGTCGCGAACCTCTCGAAGATTGCCCGCCGGGAGGCAGCCGACCAGCTCTTCATGACCGTCGCCCGGCAGGTGCTGCACAAGGGCGTCTTCCACGCCGACCTGCACGCCGGCAACATCCTCATCGACCCGGCCGGACGCCTCGGGCTCATCGACTTCGGCAATGTCGGCCGCCTCGACATGCGCGACCGCCGCGACATCGCCCTGCTGCTCATGGCCTTCGAACGGCAGAACTCGCAGGCCGCCACCACCGCGATCCTCGACCTGTTCGGCGTGCCGGCCGGCGTCGACATCCGTCTGCTGCAGCGCGAGATCGGCCAGATCATGCTCCAGTTCGACGGCGGCTCCGGAAGCTCATCGGCGATGTTCTCCGAGCTGCTGTCCTTCGTCGTCGACAACGGCTTCGAACTGCCCACCGCTGTCGCCGATGCATTCCGGGCGATCTCCACGCTGGAAGGCAGCCTCAAGAAGCTCGATCCGACAATCGACCTGCTCGACCTCGTGCGCGCTCACAGCGACACGCTCATGCGCGGGGCGGTGAGCTTCCGGGACAGCCTCGGCCACGCTGACCTCTACGTCACCGCCAACGCTCCGATGCTCGCCTCGCTGCCGGCCCAGATCAGCCGAATCGCCCAGCACCTGGAGGACGGCACCCTCGACATCGGCACCAGCGGCCTCAACATCGACCTCATCAAGAACCTCGTGCGCACGACGGTCGACCAGCTGGTCCAGGTCATCATCGCCACCGCCCTCATCCTCGGCGGCGTCGTCATGATGTCAGCTGACTTCGGCCCGCCGCTGGCTCCGGATCTCAAGCTGTTCACCTACTTCGGCGCGTGGGTGCTGTTAGGCGGCTTCGTGCTCGCCGCGGTCGTGCTGGCGCCGGCGCTGGCGACCCGGCGATTCAAGTAGCGCGACCCCGGATCGAAGCCAGGCTCATCAGCCGATTGACGGGTTGAACGCATCCGGACAGTGCACGATAGTGGGACATGAGCTGGCGGCACCGCGGCCATCATCGACGCCCTTCCCGACGGCACCCCTAAGATCCCGCCGTCGGGAAGCGCAACGCCCGGATCAGGGCTTGAGGATGACCTTGCCGGTGGTCTTGCGTCCCTCGAGCGCACGATGCGCCTCGGCAGCCTCCGCGAGCGGGAACTCGTGGCCGACGCGGAAGTCGAGCCAGCCGGTCGAGAGCCCGTCGAAGAGCATGCCCGAACGCTCGGCCAGTTCCTCGGGGCTGCGGACGAACCACTGCAGCGAGGGGCGGGAGAGGAACTGCCCACCGGAGGAGTTGAGCCGCTGGATGTCGAAGGGCTCGACCGGCCCGGAGGCAGCGCCGAAGAGCACGAGCGAACCGCGCACCTTGAGCGAGGCCAGCGACGCGTCGAAGGTGTCCCTGCCGACCCCGTCATAGGCGACGTCGACACCCTTACCGTCGGTGAGCTCGCGGACGGTGGCGGCGATGTCGACGCCCTCACCGTAGAGGAACACCTCATCCGCTCCGGCACCGCGGGACAGCTCGGCCTTCTCCTCAGTCGAGACCGTCGTGATGACACGGGCGCCGAGGTGCTTGGCCAGCTGGGTGAGCAGCAGTCCGACTCCGCCGGCACCGGCGTGGATGAGGGCGGTCTCCCCCGGCTCGAGGCGGTGCGAACCCGTCGCCAGGTACTGGGCGGTCAGGCCCTGGAGCGGGATCGCGGCAGCGACCTCATCGGACACACCTTCGGGCACCCGCAGCACGCCGTCAGCTGGGACGGCGACACGGGTGGCATAGGAGCCGGGCGCGTTGTGCCAGGCGACCCGGTCGCCGACGGAGAAACCGGTGACACCATCGGCAACAGCGATGACGCGTCCGGCGCCTTCGCTGCCGACGATGTGCGGGAACTCCATCGGATACAGTCCGCTGCGCCGGTAGGTGTCGATGAAGTTGATGCCGGCAGCGGCGACCTCGACGAGGAGCTCGCCGGGACCTGCCTGCGGGTCGTCGATCTCGGTGCAGCGCAGCACCTCCGGTCCGCCGGCTTCGATCGCCTGTACAACGTGGGCCACAGCCCCTCCTGAATAAAGTTCGATGGTGCAGTATGATTATGCATATGTCGCGAATGTCAGTCGCAGTCTCAGGCGCCACCGGCTATGCCGGCGGTGAGGTCCTCAGGCTGCTGAGCAGTCACCCGGAACTTCACGTTACAACGGTCTGCGGCCATTCGAGCGCCGGTGACCGGCTGGTGGTCCACCAGCCCCATCTGCTCGCCTACGGCGACATGATCGTCAAGCCCTCGACCGCCGAGGTGCTCGCCGGTCACGATGTCGTCGTCCTCGCTCTGCCGCACGGCGCCTCGGGCGAGATCGCCGCCGCGCTCGCCGAGACCTCACCTGAGACCCTCATCATCGACCTCGCCGCCGACCACCGCCTCATCAGCCCAGCCGCCTGGGAGGCCTTCTACGGCAGCGACCATCCGGGCACCTGGACCTACGGCCTGCCGGAGATGCTGCTCGCCGACGGCACCAAGCAGCGCGAGGCGCTGAGGCAGACCCGCCGGATCGCAGTGCCCGGCTGCAATGTCACCGCCGTGACGCTCGGCTTCGGCCCGCTGCTGCAGGCCGGGCTCATCGAACCGGCCGGACTGAGCGCCGTGCTGGCCAACGGTGTCTCCGGGGCCGGCAGGGCGCTCAAGCCCCACCTGACAGCAGCCGAGATCCTCGGCAACGCCTCCCCTTACGGCGTGGCCGGCACCCACCGGCACGTACCCGAGATCGAACAGAACCTCAACCTCGCCCTCGGCGCTGATCCCGCCGACGGGCCGGTGCGCATCTCCTTCACCCCCACCCTCATCCCCGTCAGCCGCGGCATCCTCGCCACCCTCTCAGCCGTCCCGGCTGGTGGCGCCCAGCTGACGCGCGAGGCCGTCGCCGAGGTGTATGCCGCCGCATACGCCGATGAGCCCTTTGTGCACGTGCTCGGCGACGGGTCCTGGCCGCAGCTGTCAGCCACCACCGGCTCGAACACCGCTCACCTGCAGTTCGGCATCGACGAGCGCGCCGGCCGGATCGTCGTCGTCGCAGCCCTCGACAACCTCGTGCGCGGCACCGCTGGCCAGGCGCTGCAGTCGGCCCACCTCGCCCTCGGCCTACCCGAGGCGACCGGTCTGCCGACCGGGGGGCTGGCTCCCTGAGGCGCGGGCGCGCGGCCCGGCGGCCGTGAGCTCCCTCACAGTGACACCGCCAGAGATGAATAAAGTTCACTCGTAATGTATTCTTATGCATACTGAACAGCGGTTGCCACCGCCACCGCCGACTCGCCAGCCGAATGGAGTCGCATCATGAGCGTCACCTACCCGCGCGGTTTCCGCGCCGCAGGCGCCACCGCCGGACTCAAGCCCAGCGGAAAAGCCGACCTCGCTGTCGTCGTCAACGACGGCCCCGTCGATGCGGTCGCTGCCGTCTACACCGCCAACCGCTGCAAGGCCAACCCCGTGCTGTGGAGCCAGCAGGCCTCAGCAGACGGCACCGCCCGGGCGGTGGTGCTCAACTCCGGCGGAGCGAACTGCTACACCGGCGATTACGGCTACGAGACGACCGCACTCACCGCCGCCCGCACAGCCGAACTGCTCGGCACCGATGCCGGTGAGGTGCTCGTCTGCTCGACCGGGCTCATCGGCATCGGCGGACCGGAGTTCCGCACGCCGATCCTCGACACTCTCGCCTCCGCACTCGACGCTGCCAACGAGACCCCGGAAGCAGGTGCCGCTGCCGCCGAGGCGATCATGACGACCGACACCGTGGCCAAAACCGCCACCCGCGAGGGCACCGCCTACCGCATCGGCGGCATGGCCAAAGGTGCCGGCATGCTCGCACCGGGCCTGGCGACGATGCTCGTCGTCATCACCACCGACGCCGTCGTCGAAGCGGCCGACCTCGACATCGCCCTGCGGTCAGCGACGCAGAAGACCTTCGACCGGCTCGACACCGACGGCTGCATGTCGACCAACGACACCGTCATCGTCATGAGCTCTGGGGCCTCCGAACACCAGGCCGACCTCGTCGAGTTCACCCGCCTGCTCACCGAGGTGTGCGCCGAGCTCACCGCCCAGCTGCACACCGACGCAGAGGGCGCCGGCCACGACATCACCATCACCACCCGCGGAGCCTTCTCCGAACAGCAGGCCGTCGACGTCTCCCGCGCAGTCGCCCGCTCGAACCTCTTCAAAGCCGCCGTATTCGGCGAGGACCCGAACTGGGGCCGCGTCGTCGCCCAGGTCGGCACCACCGACGCCGAATTCGACCCGCAGGCCATCGACGTCACCTTCAACGGCGTGCCCGTCTGCGTCGGCTCCGCCCCGGCAGCCGATCCCGCCGAGGTGCTCTTCGACCGCCGCGTCGTCGTCGAGATCGACCTGCACGCCGGGAACTTCGAGGCCAGCGTGTGGACCTCGGACCTGACCCATGACTACGTCGAGGAGAACAGCGCCTACTCATCATGACTGAGACATCGTCAGCCCACCGGCTCGTCCAAGCCCAGGCCAAAGCCGAAACCCTGACCGAGGCGCTGCCGTGGATCAAGACCTTCAAAGGCGCGACCATCGTCATCAAGTACGGCGGCAACGCGATGGTCTCCCCGGAGCTGCAGCAGTCCTTCGCCGACGACATCGCCTTCCTGCGCTTCGCCGGGCTCCGCCCGATCGTCGTCCACGGCGGCGGCCCGCACATCTCCCGGATGCTCGATCGTCTCGGCATCGAAAGCGAATTCCGCGCCGGCCAGCGGGTCACCAGCGAAGAGGCCGCCGAGGTCGTGCGGATGGTGCTCTCCGGGCAGGTCAACCGCGAGGTCGTCGCCCGCATCAACCAGAACGGTGACGCCGCTGTCGGTCTCTCCGGAGAGGACGGCGATCTGCTGCTGGCCACGCGCACAACCGCCACCGTCGACGGTGAGGAGATCGATCTCGGCCGGGTCGGCGAGATCGTCTCGGTCAACACCGAGCTCATCAACGAGCTGCTGGCCGCCGGCCGCATCCCGGTCATCTGCTCGATCGCCACCGAAGCAGGCGGAGCCGTCAACAAGCCACTCAACATCAACGCCGACCTCGCCGCCGCGGCGATCGCCCGGCAGATCGGTGCGGACAAACTCGTCATGCTCACCGACGTGCCCGGGCTCTACGCCGACTGGCCGGACGAAGACTCACTGCTCTCAGCGATCACCCCGGCCGAGCTGCGCGAGCTGCTGCCGCGCCTGGACTCCGGGATGATCCCGAAGATGACCGCCGCGCTCGAAGCAGTGGAAGCCGGCGTGCGGCAGGCACACATCATCGACGGCCGGATGGCCCACTCGCTGCTGCTGGAGGTCTTCACCACCGAAGGCATCGGCACGATGGTCCAGGACGACCACACGAAGGGAGGACAGGCATGAGCTGGCAGGACGACTACGCCCAGACGATGCTGCCGGTCTTCGGCACCCCGAAGGCCAAGCTCGTCGCAGCTCGCGGCTGCACCGTCACCGACGATGCCGGCAAGGACTACCTCGATCTGCTCGGCGGCATCGCCGTCAACACGCTCGGCCACGGCCACCCGGCCATCACCGAGGCGGTGACCGGTCAGCTGTCGACGATCGACCACGTCTCGAACTTCTTCACCACCGACCCGCAGCTGAACCTGGCGTCGAAGCTGCTGGAGATCGCCGGCGCACCGGCAGGCTCCCAGGTGTTCTTCGCCAACTCCGGCACCGAGGCCAATGAGGCCGCCATCAAGCTCGCCCGCCGGGTGGGTGCCCCTGAAGCCGGCAGCTCGGGTCGGTCGAGGATCATCGCCGTCGACGGCGCCTTCCACGGCCGCACCATCGGCGCCCTGTCGCTGACGGCTAAGGAAGCCTACCGCGCACCCTTCGCCCCGCTCATGCCCGAGGTCACCCATGTGCCCTTCGGCGACACCGACGCCCTGAGAGCCGCCGTCGATGACACGGTCGCCGCCGTCATCATCGAACCGATCCAGGGAGAGCGCGGCGTGCGCCTGCACCCAGCCGGGTATCTCACTGCCGTGCGCGAGGCGACGCGCGAGGCCGGTGCGCTCATGATCCTCGACGAGGTCCAGACCGGCATCGGCCGCACCGGCCACTGGTTCGCCTTCCAGCACCCGGAGGTCGGCGAGGGCATCACGCCCGATGCGATCACCGTGGCCAAGGGACTGGCCGGCGGCATCCCGATCGGCGGACTCATCACCATCGGCGAGAAGGTCAGTGCACTGCTCGGTGCCGGCCAGCACGGCACCACCTTCGGCGGCAACCCCGTCAGCGCCGCCGCAGCCCTCGCCGTGCTCGACACCATCAAGACAGACGGACTGCTCGCCCACGTCCGTGAGACCGGTGACTGGCTGGCCGAACAGCTCACCGCAATCCCCGGTATCACCGGGGCACGCGGGGCCGGCCTGCTGCGCTCCTTCGCCATCACCGACCCGCAGCAGGCAGACGCCGGTGAGCTGCCCGTCGCCCAGGCACTCGCGGCAGCCGCGCAGGGGGCCGGCTTCATCATCAACCCGGTCACCGGCGACCGGATCCGCCTGGCACCCCCGCTCATCATCACCCCCGTACAGCTGCAGGACTTCATCGACGCCCTGCCAGCACTCATCGCCGAGACCGTGAAGGCACAGTCATGACCCGACACTTCCTCACCGACACCGACCTCAGCCCCACCGAACTGCTCGAGGTCCTCGACCTGGCCGCCGAACTCAAAGCCGACCCCGGCACCCAGGTGCCGTTTGCCGGGCAGGCAGCCACCGCCTCGGGCGCGGCACGGCAGACCGTAGCCGTCATCTTCGACAAGACCTCCACCCGCACCCGCGTGTCCTTCGCCGCAGGCATCGCAGCGCTCGGTGGCAGCCCGCTCATCATCAACCCCGGCGAGGCGCAGCTCGGGCACAAGGAGTCGATCGCTGACACCGCGCAGGTGATGTCGCGGATGGTCTCGATGATCGTCTGGCGCACCTACGCGCAGGCCGGCCTCGAAGAGATGGCCGCGAACTCCTCGGTGCCGGTCATCAACGCCCTGTCCGATGACTACCACCCCTGCCAGCTGCTCGCCGACCTGCTCACCATCCGCGAGCACCGGCCCACCGACGCACCCGGAAGATTGGCCGGCACGACGCTGGCCTATTTCGGCGACGGCGCGAACAACATGGCCAACTCCTACCTGCTCGCCGGCGCCAACGCCGGCATGCACGTGCGTATCGCAGCACCGGCCAGCCATCAGCCGGCCGCCGCGACCGTCGAACGCGCGACCGCGCTCGCCGCCGAGACCGGCGGGTCGATTGAGATCATCGTCGACGCTCAGGCGGCAGCCACCGGCGCCGATGTGCTGGTCACCGACACGTGGGTGTCGATGGGCCAGGACGCTCAGGGCCGGGGCGGCACCGACTCGCCGTTCATGCCCTACCAGGTCAACTCCGCACTCCTCGATGTCGCCGCCGAGGGCGCACTCGTCATGCACTGCCTGCCGGCCTACCGCGGGCAGGAGATCACCGCCGAGGTCATCGACGGGCCGCAGTCGGTCGTCTTCGACGAGGCCGAGAACCGGCTGCACGCCCAGATGGGGCTCATGGCCTGGCTGGAGGCACGCGCATGAGCGAACAGCTGACCCCGACGACCAAGGCCGCCCGCCAGCAGCTCATCATCGAGCTCATCCGCACGGAGGTGATTCGCTCGCAGACCGAGCTCGCCGGGCTGCTGACCGGCCGCGGCTTCTCCGTCACCCAGGCGACCCTGTCACGCGACCTCGTCGATCTCGGCGCGGTCAAGGTGCGCACCGCCAAGGGCTCCGTCTACGCCGTGCCCGGCGAGGGCGGGGACCGCAGCCTGCAGTCCGCCCAGGCCACCGACCTGCTCGATGCGAAGCTGCAGCGACTGCTCGAAGAGCTGCTCGTGACCGCCACCAGCTCGGGGCAGTTCGTCGTGTTGCGCACCCCGCCCGGGGCCGCCCAGTACCTGGCTTCAGCGCTCGACCGATCTGTCATCCCCGAGGTGCTCGGCACGATCGCCGGCGACGACACCGTCCTCGTCATCGCCGGCGAGTCCACCAGCGGGGAGGCCCTGGCTGAGAAGCTGCACGAGCTGGCCGGCGACGCATAACCACATGCCTGCGGGCCGGCCGGGGTGCAGGTGCGCCCCGGCGGGCCCGAACCCATATTCTGAACAGCAACGACCTTTCCGAAAAGGAGTCCCGACATGACTGAACGCATTGTGCTCGCCTACTCAGGCGGCCTCGACACCTCGGTGGCCATCGGCTGGATCCAGGAGGCGACCGGTGCCGAGGTGGTGGCGATGGCCGTCGACGTCGGCCAGGGAGGCGAGGATCTGGAGACGATCCGCCAGCGCGCCCTCGACTGCGGTGCCGTCGAGGCCTATGTCGCCGATGCCCGCGACGAGTTCGCCAACGAATACTGCATGCCCGGGCTCAAAGCCAACACCCTGTACATGGACGCCTACCCGAACGTCTCGGCGCTCTCCCGCCCGGTCATCGTCAAGCACCTCGTCACCGCCGCCCGCAAGTACGGTGCCACGACCGTCGCCCACGGCTGCACCGGCAAGGGCAACGACCAGGTCCGCTTCGAAGTCGGCATCACCTCCCTGGCCCCGGACATGAAGTGCATCGCCCCGGTCCGCGACCTCGCCCTCACCCGCGAGAAGGCGATCGAATACGCCGAACGCAATGAGCTGCCAATCGTGACGACGAAGTCCAACCCGTTCTCCATCGACCAGAACGTGTGGGGCCGCGCCGTCGAGACCGGCTTCCTCGAGGACATCTGGAACGGCCCCACCAAAGACGTCTACGACTACACCGACGACCCGGCCTTCCCGCCGCCGGCCGATGAGGTCACCATCACCTTCGAGAAGGGCATCCCGGTGCAGATCGACGGCCGCGACGTCACCCCGCTGCAGGCGATCGAAGAGCTCAACCAGCGTGCCGGCGCCCAGGGCATCGGCCGCATCGACATCGTCGAGGACCGCCTCGTGGGCATCAAGAGCCGCGAGATCTACGAGGCCCCCGGCGCGATGACCCTCATCGCCGCGCACAAGGAGCTGGAGAACATCACGCTCGAGCGCGAGCAGGCCCGCTTCAAGCGCACCGTCGACCAGCGCTGGACTGAGGTCGTCTACGACGGCCAGTGGTTCTCCGAGCTCAAGGGCTCCCTCGACGCGTTCATCGACGACACCCAGGAGTACGTCAACGGCGAGATCCGCATGGAGCTGCACGGCGGCCGCGCCACCGTCACCGGCCGGCGCTCGGAGTCCTCGCTGTACGACTTCGGCCTGGCCACCTACGACGAAGGCGATACCTTCGACCAGTCGTCGGCCCGCGGGTTCATCGACATCTACGGACTGTCCTCGAAGCAGGCCGCCGCCCGTGACCACAAGTTCGGCAAGGGAATCCGGCTGTGAGCCCGACACCAGGAACCTCACCCGAGCACGCAGGCGGTGTTGGGACGGCATCCGGACCGGATGCCGCCCCCGGGTCCGAGGCGCCGGGGCGGCTGGCCCTGTGGGGCGGCCGGTTCGCCTCGGGACCCTCGGATGCCGTGGCGCTGCTGTCGAAGTCGACGCACTTCGACTGGCGGCTGGCCGCCTATGATCTCGCCGGCTCCCGGGCGCACGCCCGCGTGCTCAACCGGGCAGGCCTCCTCGACGAGTCTGAGCTCGACGGCATGATCGCCGCTCTCGATGAGCTCGAGCGCCGCGTGACCTCCGGTGAGTTCACCGCAGCCGACTCCGATGAGGACGTCCATTCCGCACTCGAGCGCGGCCTTTTGGAGATCGCCGGGCCCGAACTCGGCGGCAAGCTGCGGGCCGGGCGCTCACGCAACGACCAGATCGCGACGATGGGCCGGATGTACATCCGCGACTCCGCCCGCATCATCGCCGGTCTCGTCCTCGACGTCGTCGACGCGCTCATCACGCAGGCGAAGGCCCACCCGGAAGCACCGATGCCCGGGCGCACCCACTTGCAGCACGCCCAGCCGGTGCTGCTGGCCCACCACCTGCTCGCCCACGCCTGGCCGCTCATGCGCGATGTCGACCGGCTGCGCGACCTCGACGCCCGCGCTGACGCCTCGGCGTACGGCTCCGGCGCGCTCGCCGGGTCCTCCCTCGACCTCGACCCGCAGGCAGTCGCCGCTGAGCTCGGGTTCTCCGATTCGGTGGGGAACTCCATCGACGGCACAGCCAGCCGCGACGTGTTCGCAGAGTTCACGTTCGTTGCAGCGATGACCGGCATCGACCTGTCGCGGCTGAGCGAGGAGATCATCGCCTGGGCAACCGCCGAGTTCTCCTTCATCACCCTCGACGATGCTTTCTCGACGGGCTCGTCGATCATGCCGCAGAAGAAGAACCCGGATGTCGCCGAGCTCGCCCGCGGCAAGGCCGGCCGCCTCATCGGCGACCTCACCGGGCTGCTCGCCACCCTCAAGGCGATGCCGCTGGCCTACAACCGCGACCTGCAGGAGGACAAGGAACCGGTCTTCGACGCCGTCGACACCCTGGCCCTCGTGCTGCCGGCGTTCGCCGGGATGGTGCAGACGCTGACGTTCAACACCGAGCGGATGGCGCATCTGGCTCCGCGCGGCTTCGCGCTGGCCACCGATGTCGCCGAATGGCTCGTCCGCCAGGGCGTGCCCTTCCGTGTCGCCCACGAACTCTCCGGGGCAGCGGTTGCCAAGGCTGAGTCGCGCGGTGTCGAGCTGTGGGATCTCTCCGATGAGGACTATGCGGAGATCTCCGAGCACTTCACACCCGAGATGCGCGAGGTGCTCACCACCCTCGGCTCGATCGACGCGCGCAGCGCCAAGGGCGGCACCGCCCGCAGCGCGGTCGCCCAGCAGCTGGCCAACGCCGAGGCGGAACTCGCCCGCCTGCGTGAGTTCGCCTCCTCGACGACCCGCTGAGCCCAGCGCACCACGACGGATCGCCCGCCGTCTCGCCCACACCTCGGGCGAGACGGCGGGCGTCGTCGTCCCGACGCCTACGCACCGGTATGTGCTTTACTTCAGTTGCGGGCCGCACCGGCCCAGCAGGCACAGAACCCGAAGGCAGGTGAGCGGTGAGCCGGATCCTCATCATCGACCACGACGACTCCTTCACCTACAACCTCGTCGACTTCATCGCCACCCTCACCGGCACCACCCCTGACGTCATCTCCCACCGCAGCAATCCGGCCGTGCTCGATGACCTCACCAGCTATGACGCCGTCGTCATCTCACCGGGTCCCGGCACCCCGGAGGAGCCCAGCGACATCGGCATCAGCTCTCGGGTGCTCGCTGAGGTGCCGATCCCGCTGCTCGGAGTCTGCCTCGGTCACGAAGCCCTGGCACTCGCCTGCGGCGGGACGATCGGCCAGGCCGCCGAACCCCGCCACGGCCGCACCTCAACCCTCAGCCACACCGGCACCGGCGTCTTCACAGGCGTGCCCGCCGGCACCGAAGTGGTCCGCTACCACTCCCTGACCGTCACTGACCCCGGCCCGCACCTGAACGTCACCGCCCGCGCCGAAGACGGCACCATCATGGGGCTGACACACCGCAGCCGACCGGCCTGGAGTGTGCAGTTCCACCCCGAATCCATCGCCACCGCCGCCGGCCGGCAGATACTTGCGAACTTCCTCGCGCTCGCCGCCGACTGGAACGCCACACACCGGCCCGAACACGATTCGCATCGCGCTGCGGATCCCTCGCCGTCAGCCGAGCGCACGCCCGCTCCCGAGGCTGCGGCCGAGCGCACGCCTGCGCCCGAGGCGGCGGCCGGCCCGGCTGCCGACGGTTCCGGTGCACCGGTCGCCGGTGAGCTCGCAGCGCTGCCCGGACTGCGATTGGTACATCAGACACATCCTCTGACCGTCCCGGCGGAGGCCGTCTTCACAGGTATCTTCGCCGACAGCACGCATGCCTTCTGGTTCGACAGCCGCGACCCGGCTCACCCCGATGGGCGCTTCAGCATCCTCGGCGACGCCTCCGGGCCACTGGCGCACCGGGTCACCGCCGACGTCCCCGCGGGGACGCTGACGGTCACCGGCCCGGCAGGGGAGCAGACGATCACCTCCGGGTTCTTCGACTGGCTCGCCGGTGAAGAGGCCGGGATGCGGGAGATCCGCAGCACGATCAAGCTGCCGGATACCGGGTGTGGATTCGCCCTCGGGTGGATCGGCAGCCTCGGCTACGAGCTCAAAGCCGAATGCGGCGGCAGCGCCGCCCATGCCTCACCGCTGCCGGATGCGCAGCTTCTCTTCGCCGACCGTGCGATCATCATCGACCACCACACCGGCACCGCCCACCTGCTCGCACTCACCACCCCGGCCCACGAAGCCAGCACCGAGGCATGGTTCGCTGCGGCCGCCCACGCACTCACCGCCTCGGGCCCGGTGCCGCCACCCAGCGATCTGCCCATCACCGGTGACCTGACGCTGCGCCACGACCGGGACGCCTATGAGGCACTCATCGACCGGTGCCATGAGCACGTCTGGGCGGGGGAGAGCTACGAGATCTGCCTGACCAATGAGCTCAGCGGCGAGGCGCGCCTGCCAATCGTCGAGACCTACCGGAGACTGCGCGCCACCAGCCGCAGCCCGCGTGCCGGCCTGCTGCACTTCGGGGAGATCGGGGTGCTTTCGACCTCTCCCGAACGGTTCCTCGCCATCACCGCTGACCGGCAGGCGACATCGAAGCCGATCAAGGGCACCCGCCCGCGCTCGTCCGACCCGCAGGCCGACGCGCTCATGCGTGCTGAGCTGCAGGCGAGTGAGAAGGAGCGGGCGGAGAACCTCATGATCGTCGACTTGGTCCGCCACGACCTGACGCACACCGCGGTGCCCGGCAGCATCGAGGTCCCGCAGTTCCTGGAGGTCGAAAGCTACGCCACCGTCCATCAGCTTGTCAGCACCGTGCGCTCCCAGCTGGCCGAAGATACGGGCGTCGTCGACTGCCTGCGCGCCTGCTTTCCCGGCGGGTCGATGACCGGGGCGCCGAAGCTGCGGACGATGGAGATCATCGACGACCTCGAAGCCGGCCCGCGCGGCATCTACTCCGGTGCGCTCGGCTACTTCTCACTGTCTGGTGCACTCGACCTGTCGATGGTCATCCGCACTCTCGTGATCACCGCCGGGGGCTTCAGCTACGGAGTCGGCGGTGCGATCACCGCACTGTCAGACCCGTCAGCCGAGTTCGAAGAGACCGCAGTCAAAGCCGAACCGCTGCTGCGACTGCTGGGGGCGCAGTTCCCCGGACGGGATCGAAAATCGCGGTAGGTCAAGACCGGTCCGGCAGCCACGTCAGCACCGACGGGCCCTTGCCGGTGCGCAGCCAGTTGCCGCGCAGCTTCTCCTGCCAGCTTCCTGCCTCACGAACAGTGAAGCCGTAGCGCTCGGGATCGGCCGCGTTCACCTCGGGGTCGAGGCCGGTGATCTCACGCGTCCACACAACTAGTCCTCCGACTGTGGCGATGAGCATCCCGAATCCGCCGTGGCGCTCCATCGAATCCAGCCGTGCGCGGTTGACCGCCGAGATCTTCCAGAGCCTCCGGGTGGCCTCATCCTGTTCGCGCACTTTATTGGGGTCAGAGCTGTAGGCCTTGCGGGCATCGAACCCGAACCACGTGCGGCCCCAGAGAGCTGGGTCTTCCTTCTGCGGGCCGCTTTGACGGATGACGAGGACGATCTCAGCTCGGGTGCGTGCCGCAAGTGCCTGAACATCAGCCCTGCTCACATGCGGCCGGCCGGCCAATTCATCAATGTAGCTGGCTTCGAAGAACAATGGCTGGGCCCGGGAGCTGTCTTCACTCTTGAGGACGTACGACTGGCCGAGCAGACCCGCACCTGCCATTGCGTTCGCACCGTGGTTGGAGATCTCCAACTGCGTCCAGATGCTGCGCAATGACACCAGCTCGACGGCATCACGGTGCTCCACGGATCTCCTCCTCGATGTCAGCGATCTCCTGCTCCAGCAGCGCCAGGTCTTTCTCGATCTCAGCAGCGGGCAGTTCGTCGGTCGTCTGCGTTGTCACTTCTGCTCGCGTGATCCGGCGTGTGAGCTGGGTTCTCAGCCTATCGGAGACGGCTGCCAGTGCTTCTTCAGGCGACACGATCTCGACGTCGTCACCTGCACGCAGAATGACGGCGCTGGCGACCTTGAAGCGGCGGCCGAATGCGACGACATCGCTGATGCGGAAGAGACTGTCGCGGTTGAGCGTACGAACGACGACTGCGAAGAACCGCTCCCGGGTCGCCTGCGAGGTCAGCGACCACATTTCATACGGTGTCGAACCGAACGTCTTCTGCCGAACCATCGAGTATCCCTGTGCTGCCACTGCGGTCTTCATCGTCACCATGCACAACAGTATGAACTGGAATGTATCATTAAGCAACTAGACAAAGTGCGGAGCAGTGCATTAATATTTCAAGTGTGCTGCAGAGCACACCAGGAAAGAGAAGTTCGGAACAGAGGAAGCGAGATGGTGCTGGGCGGCGCGGCTAGCGACTACCTCGGCGAAGTCGAAGCGAAGTACGTGATCGAGCACGCAGCACAGGGAGGAAAACATGACGAGCGAACACATCGTGTCGAACGAGGACAACTACTATGTCTATGCGCTGACGCAGGCGCCCGCAGGGGAGACCTTCGATCCGCATTCTGTCTTCTACGTCGGGAAAGGAACCGGGACTCGCTGGGCGAGCCACTTCCGCGATGCGAAGCGTGAGATCTCCAGGCTTGAGGACATCAACACCGCCGATGAGGACGGCCCGATGCTGACAGCGAAGCACACGGCGATCCGCGAGATTCTCGAGTCGAGTGACGATGAGATCGACCTTGAGCAGTATGCCTACATCGTTAAGGGTGGCATCAGCGAGAACGATGCTTTTGCGCTGGAGGCCCTGACAATCGAATTGCTCGACAGCATGGGAGTCGGATTGACCAATCTTGTACGCGGCCGTCAGTCCGCAAATCTGCTGAAGCCAGCTGCCGAAGTCCGCCGCTACTACGGGGCAGAGACGTTCGACGTCGAGAGCATCTCTGTCGACGAGATCTACGAGTTCTGCCCTGGCGGAGAGCGCTCCGGCGATACCCTTGTCATCGCTGTCAAGGGAACTGGCGAGGACATGAGCTTCAGCGAGGACCTCGTTCCTGTAGATCAGCCGCACTTCGTCGACGGTGTGTTCCGGACACTGACCAGCGATGACGACACAGAGCGGGTGCGTCGTGGGTGGGATCCACGCGAACCATGGAGCGATGAGGAAGCGCGGGAGAGGGCACGCCACTACTGGCCGATCAACTCAGACGCTGTGTCGGCACTGCAGGAAGTGGCCAGCGACGGCCGTCTGGAACACGTGCTTCTCATCAACGATCCTCGTGCTGGCCAAACCGTTGTCAGGTACCACTGGCAGGTGGAGAAAGACGGACGGTGGCTCGAGTACGGCCACTATGAAGGCGATGAGTGGCGTCGCTTCAAGGTCGGGATTCCTCTTGGGGACGCTTTTGACGAGGCGTCGGACCCGATCCTCGGCACCGTTCCAACCGATGCAGAGTCGGGCAGACACGTCCTCACCTGCCGAGCCGGCGGCGTCGGCTTCTTCTCATACTGACCGACGATCCAGAGCGGCGGGTCCAGCCACGTGCTGGTCCCGCCCCTCCGTGCTGCTCGACTACCATCTCGGCCGCGGCCCGACGTCAGCCATACGGACCCCGCCCCGTCACCCCCGCGCGTCTGAGTAAGATATGCACTGTGGTGCTGCCGGGAAGAATCCGCCCGGCGCCAGCGCGGTGACTGCCACGGATTCCGGCGCCGCGCAGACCAGATGAGAAAAGGTGAATCGTGACTGATATCTTCCGTGAGCTGAAGGCCCGCGACCTGGTGGCGCTGTCCACCGATGAGGAGGCGCTGCAGCAGGCGCTCAACGCAGGTCCGGTCAGCTTCTATATCGGTTTCGACCCGACCGCACCCAGCCTGCACATGGGCAACCTCGTCCAGCTGCTCTTCGCCCGCCGGCTGCAGCTGGCCGGCCACAATCCGTACGCCCTCGTCGGTGGTGCCACCGGCCTCATCGGCGACCCGCGGATGTCCGGTGAGCGCACCCTGAACGAACGCGATGTCGTCGAAGGCTGGGTGGAGAAGATCCGCGCCCAGATCGAGCGCTTCCTTGACGTCGAGGGCCCGCACGCAGCTCAGCTGGTCAACAACCTCGACTGGACCGGTGAGATCTCGACGATCGACTTCCTGCGCGATATCGGCAAGCACTTCTCGGTCAACCGGATGTTGGCCAAGGAGACCGTCGCCGCCCGCCTGCAGAGCGAACACGGCATCTCGTTCACCGAGTTCGCCTACCAGATCCTGCAGGGCAACGACTACCTCGAGCTCTACCGCCGTTACGGCATCACGCTGCAGCACGGCGGATCCGACCAGTGGGGCAACCTCACCGCTGGTGCTGATCTCATCCGCCGCGTCGAGCGCACGAGCGTGCACGCCATGGCCACCCCGCTCATGACGAAGGCCGACGGCACCAAGTTCGGCAAGACCGAATCGGGCACAGTCTGGCTCGACCCCGAGCTCACCAGCCCGTACGCGTTCAGCCAGTTCTGGCTCAACGCCGATGACCGCGATGTCATGAAGTTCCTCAAGGTCTTCTCATTCCGCTCGCTGGAGGAGATCGAGCAGATCGGCGAGGAGTTCGCCGCCGCCCCGCACAAGCGGGCCGCGCAGCGCGCTCTGGCCGAGGACGTCACCTCTCTTGTGCACGGGGAGCAGACCACCCAGCAGGTCTTCGCCGCCGCCGAGGCGCTCTTCGGTTCCGGCGAACTGGCAGCTCTCGACGCGGGAACCCTGGGCTCGGCCACCGCCGAGCTGCCCGGCGCCGAGGTGCCGGCCGCCGAGATCTCGGACGGGATGCCGGTCGCCGATGCCTTCGCCGCCTCGGGCATCGTCAAGTCCAAGGGCGAGGCGCGCCGCGCGATCAAGGACGGCGGCGCCTACGTCAACAACGTCAAGGTCACCGACGGCGAGCAGACGATCACCACCGATGATGTGCTCGCTGCCGGCGCCCACGGTGTCGTGCTGCTGCGCCGCGGCAAGAAGACCCTCGGCGCGCTCACCGTCATCAGCTGACAGGCTCGTGCTGACTGCCGCGGCCGGGCGAAACCGCCCAGCCGACGGCGAGGGCCGGCGTGCATATGCACACCGGCCCTCGCCGCATTCAGCACCGCAGCCGCCGTGTCACCACGGCAGCGGCTCGTGTACGTCACTCGCCGGTGTCGATGCCCTGCTCTTCGTAGTAGCGCTTGGCTCCCGGATGCAGCGGCACACCACCGCGGCCGAACAGCGCATCATCAAGATTGATGAACCGCTTCTGCGCCAGCGTGATGTCCTCAGACCGTTCGTAGATCGTCTTCGTGATGCCGTACGCGTCTTCTTCGCTGACCTGATCGAGGGAGGCGACGATCGAGGCGAAGACCGCAACCGTGGTGATGTCCTCATCCGCGAAGCCGTAGGAACCGCCGGGGATCGTATAGGTCTCATAGTGGTTGTCCGCAGACACCTCCTCAGCCTTGTCCTCATCGAGGGAGATGAGCCGCACATCGGCGCTGGCATCGAGCTCGCCCAGCGAAGCCGCCGGCACACCGATGATCTCGATCGAGGCATCGACATGACCGTCCTGCAGCTTCGAACGGGCATCCGCGAAGCTCTCCTCGAACGGCGTGTAGTCGCCCTCCTCGATCCCGTAAGCGTCGAACAGCAGCGCTGCAACGGCTTTGTTCGCCGAACCGGGAGCGCCGATCGCCACCCGCTTGCCCTTGAGATCCTCGAAGGTCTCGATGCCGCTGTCCTCCAGCGTGATGACGTGGACGGCCTCAGGGTAGATCTGGCCGATGAATCCGATGTTGTCGATGCCCCGATCCAGATCGCTGAACTCCGCTTCCGCATCGCGGGCATTGTTGGCGGTGTTCGTCTGGGAGAACGCCAGCTGCGCCTCGCCCTTGGCGATCCGGCCGAGGTTGTCGACTGAGCCATCGGTCTCAACCGCAACAACGCTCAGCCCTTCGACCTCCTCCTGGAACAGGCGGCTGAACTCACTGCCGAGCGGGTAGTAGACACCGGCCGTGCCGCCGGTGGCGAAGGTCAGATCACGGGTGGGCTCAGCGTTGCCCGAGTCGGAGCCCTGACCGCAGCCGGCCAGGACAAGGACGGACGCTGCGGCAGCAGCGGTGATGAGCCGGACAGTCGGCAGGTGCACAGGTTCTCCTTCGAATCGCATCTGTCGTCGATGGATGCAGACTATCCAGTTCGCACACACCGCGAGAAGCAGCGGCGAGAAACCGAATTCTACTTGTGACCTGGCGCAACACTCCCGCCTGACCTGGAGCGACGCCCTCGATCGAACGCGGATGAGATGAGCAGACGATAGTCTGAGGACAGGATCCCCTGCAGCAAGGAGCACCCGTGACGCACTCCCCAGCGGCACCCGGCCAGCCGGCACCCGAACCTCCGGCACCCGGCCAGGCAGCACTCCCGCAGGAACCGGTCTTCGGCTCCTGGCGCGGCATCTTCATCTTCTGCCTGCTGGCTTATGGCCTGGCCTGGCTCGTCGTGCTTCCGCTGTGGCTCAACTACGATCTCTTCTTCGGCCCTGGCAGCCCTGCCGGGCAGCTTGCGAACACCGATCCCGAGGCGCCGCCCACCGGAGAAGCCCTCGTCGCCGGCCTCGTACCGCTGGTGCTCCTGTCGCTCATGATGCTCACCCCGGCGCTCAGCGCCCTGTTCGTCATGCGCACCGTCGAGAAGGTTCCCGTCCGACAGACCTTCGCAGCACTCGGCGCCGGATCCCTGCGCTGCCCCGACGGCAGCAGGGCGAACCACAACGGCCGACAGCATCCGTTCGTCCGCGTCCTGCTCTTCAGCTTCCTCGCCGTCGGCCTGGCCTTCATCCTCGTGGTCATCGCGGGGCTCGTTGCACCCCTGCTCGGCGGTTTCGAACCGGACTGGCAGATGACAGCCGTGCGGGAGCAGATGGCCGAGGCGGGTCTGGCGCTGCCGCTGGTCCTGCTCGTGCTGCTGCAGATCGTCCAGGTCGTCATCGGTGCGTTCATTCCCAACGGTGTGCTCGCGCTGGGGGAGGAGCTGGGCTGGCGCGGCTACCTCACCGCTGCTCTCCGCCGCCGAGGTATGGGCAACGTTGCGATGATCATCGTGTCCGGAGCGATCTGGGGAGCCTGGCATGCGCCGGTGCTGCTGCTCGGCCACAACTTCGACACCCGATCGCCGATCTCGATTCCGGTCATGATGGCCGGCTGCATCTGCTTTGGAGCTGTCCTCACCTGGCTGCGGGAGATCTCCGGTTCGATCTGGCCTGCAGCCATCGGACACGGTGCCTTCAATGCTGCAGCCAGCATCAGCATCATGATCGCTGTCGACGCCGCATGGGACCGGCCCATCATCGCCAATCCGCTCGGCGTCTCCGGCTGGATCGTCATCGGTCCAGCAGCTGTCATCCTGTTCCTCATCACCGGCAGACACAGCCGCACGCACGCCGCCTGACAGCGGGGAGAACAAGGCACATTGCACGCCCGTCGAATGCAGTTCTGAGGCCAGTTTTGCCGCATGGAATGAGCGGTGAGGCAGAACACAGCGCCCTCGAGTTGCACAGTCGCTGCAACTGTGTGTAAGTTAGTACCTGTTGCTCGACGGAAACACCGAAGAGAGCAGGCCGTCCCGGTCGCATACGAACCGCTGGACGCCTCGCTACCACTGGAACGGCAGTCGAGAACAGCTGACACTGAACCTTCACGATGGAAGCCGAGCACGGCCCATCCAGCGCGGAGAAGCGTGTGGCGCAGATCACGAGCAAGCGATTTGCAAAGCACTCAAGTGTGAGTCTAAAGTGAATAACCGACCGCGCCGCGGTGAACAGAGCGGAAAGCTCTGGTAGTTGCGGAGGGCGTCTGTTCTTTGAGAACTCAATAGCGTGTTTGTTTGTTTTTGTGATGCCAGTTTTTTCTGGTTGAAGCAGAGATGTGACATTTGATGACTATTGTTTGGTTTTCTCTTGTCTTTTTCTTTGGTTTTCGGCTGGGGTTTTGTTTTTCATTTTTTTATGGAGAGTTTGATCCTGGCTCAGGACGAACGCTGGCGGCG
>NZ_JBHMAU010000069.1:0-56437 GCF_042429315.1 Brevibacterium otitidis
ATTCCGCTCACCCGAGCCCCTGATCGGCCTCGCCATGCTCACACTCGGAGGCCACCGCCCCCTCCTGCCCGGCCGCTGAAGACCCACGGATCAGTCAGTAGAGCCGGAATTAAGCACTGAGGACATGCCGACAGACTACGTGACCACCTTGGCGACACAGCTGGAAACGGACCAGTGGATAGACTCTCTTTACGGCGGCGATTCAAGGGAGAGGCCGACATGGAGTGTTCAGATGAGGACGTAATGGCTCTTTGCAAGCTCATCAAAGAAGAGCTGGGCACCGATGAGCAGAAGCGGTTCCAGCCTGATGGGTATGGCTGCGTTGCCTTGTCCGTCATCGACGCGATCTACTCGACCGGCAACCATTATTCAGGTGTTCTGAACGTTGTTTCTCGGTATCGTGCGCGACGCTCCAGTGAGAGCGGCAGCTGCGATGAAGAGAAGTGCGAGGACACTGCGTCGGACTTGGTGGAGGCCTTCGACCGATGGGGAGGAATCGAAGGATTCGTTGAAGCAACCGCGAATCGCTGGAAGACCTCGTCGAAGAAAGGCGCTCCGTACAAGGCATACGCGGTGTATGAGGCTGCCAAAATTCTGAAAGAGCATGGACTCGAAACGCCGCACGACTTGAAGGACAAATTCTCCTGTCGTGAGAATCGCGAAAAGTCAGACGTCACTCACAAGTGGAAGGCCATTACTGGTCAGCGCAGCGACCTGACGTGGCATTACTTTCTCATGCTCGTCGGAATTCCTGGGGTCAAGGGCGATCGAATGATCACCAGTTACGTCTCACGGGCGCTAGGGAACCGCCATGTTTCGCCGACTGAAGCCTCCCGGCTCGTTGAAAGAGCCGCAGACGAACTGAACCTCGCATACGGCCGACTCGATCATGCAATGTGGCGAAAGGAATCGGGGCGCGACTTCATTGACGATTCGGCCCAAAAGTCGATGACGTGACCACCGCCTCGGCGGCGGCTTCCTCCCTCGTTACCCGAGCTCAACCATCAGCACACCGGCTGCCACGAGCACAATGCCCAATCCCATCACCCAGGTGAGCGGCTCGCGGAAGAGCAGGTGGGTCAGCACCGCGGTCAGGGCGACGCCGCCGGCGGCCCAGATGCCGTAGGCGACGGACAGATCCATGCCGCTGGCGAGCGTGAGCGACAGGCATGAGAACGCGATGACATAACCGAGACCGACGGCGACGTACCAGCCGCGGCCGGCAGTGACGGCCATGCGCAGACACAGCGTGCCGGCGACCTCGGAGACGACCGCGGCGGTGAGGAACACCCAGGCGATCATGCCGGCCCCTCAGCGGTTTCGAGCCCATCGATTGAACGATTCGCGGCGTGGGCGCCGAGCTCGATGCACAGCACCCCGGCGATGATGACGATGATGCCCGCACTCATGAGCCAAGAAAACGGCTCGGCGTAGATGATGACCGAAAACACCGCGGTGAGTGCGACCCCGAAGGCCGCCCACACGCTGTAGGCGACCCCCAGGCTGATCCCGGCGCGCAGCACCCCGGCCAGGCAGCTGAAGGCGATGAGGAACCCCGCCGCCACAGCGACATAGAGCAGCGGTTGGCTCAGGGCGCCCTTGAGCGAGAGCGAACCGGACGCCTCGGCGCCGATCGCAGCGATGAGCAGCACCCAGCCGCGCGCACGCCGCGGCGCCTCAGCAGTCTCCGCCACCGATCCCTCCCGTCATCTGCAGACCCGGCAGAACTCGGGTCAGCTCAGCGGTTCGGCGCAGGCTTCGGCAGCTCAGAGTCCAGCGGACGGGCTGCCCGGCAGGTCGGTCTGGCGTTCGCCGTAGACGAGGACGAACTCCTCGATCGCCTTGCTGACGAGGTGGGCGATATCGCGGTTGAGCTGCTCCTGCAGCCGCAGCTGCTCGGCGAGGAGTTCGGCGTGGGCTTCGCGGGCTTCATCAGCGGCTTCGAAGAGGGCTTCGCGCTCCTCTCCATCGAGGTCCGGATCACCGGCGGTGATGCGCAGGCACTGCTCGCAGCGAGCGAGCTCGCGCCGGGCCTGCTCGGCGGCTTCGGCGAGGTCGTTGAGGACGGATTGGTTGTCGAGGCAGTCTTCCCAATGGATCTGCGGCGTCATGGCTTTCACCTTTCTCGCTCCCCTGATCCAAGCATAAGCAACACCGCTGACATTCGAGCTGTGAATCGCTGATGCCCGCCTGTGGGCACGGACTGGACCCCCACCTCGGGCGCGGCCCCAACCCACCCGCCGAGATTCCGCTATTTCGGACAGCGGTTCATGCGCTGTGGCGCATCAAACAGGTGATGTACCTTACAGTGAGCGGGAGAGGCCCACCTGAACGACCGCGGAGACCCGACCATGACGACACACACCGAAGCGAGTTCCCCGACCCGGCCGCGGGGCATCTGGCGGATCTTCGTCTACTCCGCCATCGGCATCTTCATGTTCTTCGTGCCGATCACCATCGGCGGCACCAACACGATCCCACTCGACCACATCGTCACCGGCATCAAGACCTACGCCGCACCGGTCGTGCCCTTCATCGTCCTGGCGATCATCCTGCTGGGCACGGTGCGCCCATTCCTCACCGGCAGCTGGCGGGACTCACCGACCCGCACCGTGTTCTCCTTCCTCAACATCGCAGGCCTCATCGTCGCGATCCTCATCCTCACCTCACCGCCGGCCTGGCTGGCGGCTGAGGACATCGGGCCGTTCCTGTGGGAGAAGCTCGTCATCTCCGTCGGGCTCATCGTCCCGGTCGGTGCGATCTTCCTGGCGATGCTCGTCGGCTACGGGCTGATGGAGTTCATCGGCGTGCTCGTCCAGCCGATCATGCGCCCGGTCTGGCGCACTCCCGGCCGCTCGGCGATCGACGCGGTCGCCTCCTTCGTCGGGTCCTATTCCCTCGGCCTGCTCATCACCAACCGCGTCTACCACCAGGGTAAGTACACCGGTCGTGAGGCCGCGATCATCGCCACCGGCTTTTCGACGGTGTCGGCGACCTTCATGATCATCGTCGCCAGTGCGCTCGACATCATGGACCACTGGCTGCTGTACTTCTTCACCACCCTGGTCGTCACCTTCGTCGTCACCGCGATCACCGTGCGCATCCCGCCGCTGTCGACAATCCCGCAGGACTACTGGCACGAAGCGACCCCGCAGCCGGAGGAGAAGCCCACCGGCTCCCGCCTGCGCGCCGCCTGGACCGAGGCGCTCGACGCCCTCGACCGCGCCCCGAGCTTCGGCCGCAACATCTGGGTGAACTTCCGCGACGGCATCTACATGGCCGCCTCGATCCTGCCCTCGATCCTGTCGGTCGGGCTCATCGGCCTGCTGCTGGCGAAGCACACGCCGCTCTTCGAATGGTTCGGCTACCTGTTCTACCCGTTCACCTGGATCACCCGGATGAGCGAACCGCTGCTGACCGGCCAGGCGCTCTCGCTCGGCCTCGTCGAGATGTTCCTGCCCTCCACCCAGGTCGCCGATGTCGACTCGCTCGTCACCCGCTTCGTCGTCGGCATCATCTCGGTCTCAGGCATCATCTTCTTCTCCGCCATGGTGCCCTCGATCCTGGCCACCGACATCCCGATCAAGCTGTGGCACCTCGTCGTCATCTGGTTCGAACGCGTCGCCCTGTCGATCCTCATCGCCGCCCCGCTGGCCCACCTGCTGCTCTAGTCCGGCATAATTGGGGTGAGATGTGATGAACGTCTCGTTGAGAAAGTCGCCTGGCTTTCGACGATCGTGCTAGACTTCGCCTATCTGCATGACCACCACTCTTGTGAAGGCCCGGCGTAGCTGACGTGCGGGTTCCCCTCTAATCCCTAAATATTCGGAGTTCTCATGCGCATGATTCTCGCGTCCGTTTTTTCGATTGTTTTCTTGGTTTCAGGATTCGCAGTTCCAGCCAGCGCCAACCTCGGGCAGGTCGAGGGCGGCTGGCGGGAGGACGGTGGTTACTTCACCTCACCTTCGCCATCGACGAGTTCGGACCGCGTGGCTTCTGCTGCTAGGGGATCTGTCAATCACCGTGGGAAGGCAGAAGAGAAGATCATTCGAGGTACTACCCACAAGCGCTCGCATGGCTGGACAACCTGGAAAGGCGTGCGTCATTACACCACTGCTCGCCTGGAGCACTACCACGGGGGTGGGGTCATCACCTCGTCCGGTCGGCAGTGGGGCGTCAACGGAACTGAAGCTGTGACGAAATGGCGAGCATTCAATCCGCACGCCAAGAGTAACGGGTACGGCAAAGCTCGGACCTATTATGGCCGCTGACTGTGCGTCATAGCCAACGGTTGTGAACCGACGACACTCCGGCGCGGTGCGCTTCCTGCCAGCGATCAGGCTGGTAGTCATTCTCTCCGTCCTCGGATCCCTGATGGTGTCCCTGCTTGTCTTCCATCGGCAGCAGCAGGCGCTGCTGCTGGAAGGCAATGATCTGCTGTCCGGTGACGCGGTCCTCGTCAAGAACGCCGACAGGCCTCTGTCACAGGTCATCTCAGCTCTAGGGCCTGATGCACGGCTCATCACCGTTCCCGATGCGGAGGGCGTTCGGTTTATCCACGCGGTTGACGTCACCCGTGTCCCATTGCCGATCTACTCCGGACGCGGGTTCACAGCCGGCGAGACAGCCGCCGTCGTCGGTGCCGGGGTCAGCACCGAGCCGGCGAAGCCGACCGGTCCCTTCGCGGGAGCGGAGACGATTGCGCTTGACGGAAACCGCTATCCGGTCGTCGGGCGGCTGGGTGGCTCGTCAGCGAGCCTGTTGTCGACGACAGTTCTTGTGCAGGATTCCGCTGCCCTCGCACGCCGCGGCGGCGCGTCGGTCTACATCGATGCCCCCGAGGCAGTTCGCCGAGTACCGGAACTGCTGCCGAACGCCCAGGTGGAGAAGGTCCAGCCGGGCGTCGCCCAGCGCACCTCGGTCGACTTCTTCTCGCCGGTGGTTTTCACCTTGGGCATCGTCGTCATCGGTCTCGGGTGGATGAGCGCCGGAGTCCAGTGGAGTCTGTCCCGCAGGGAGCACTACCGGTTCGACCGGCTGCTGGGTCGGACTCGACTGACCTGCCTGTGCCGCCTGTTCGCGCTTCCCCTCACACTTGCCGCTGCAGCAGTGCTCAGTGCATATGCGGTGAGCCGGGCAGTGTTCGCTGTTGCTGTTCCGACCCTGCACGCCGGGGCCGTCGCAGCTGCGCTGATGGTGTTCATGGCGGTGGCGGTCATCGTGCCGACACGCTGGGGAGAGAGGAACGTCCTGTGAGCGAGGTGCTCTTCGACCTGCGACGCAACGGTGTCATCATGATGCTCAAAGCCGCTCTCGTGGCTGCGCTGTTCCTGGGCGTCCACACTGTCATCGCATTCAGCTTCGATACGGATGAGGCCCTCGATCAGCACTTCTCCGCATCGGCTGACACCAACATGTACGGCATTCTCGACAGCCTGGCGGAAGGGGACGCTTTCGCGGAGTTCCGCGAGTCACCCCAGAAGCTCACGCAGCTGGCTGACTTCTACCACGAGCTCAACTCCAACAGCACCCTCAAGCACCTGTCCGTCTTCAATCAGAGTCTTCCGGTGCGCAACTTCACCGGTGGGCCGACATTCGAGCACGGCTACGGCACTGAGTTGGCAACCGCCGGCGCCTATTACGATGAGGTGCTCGGCGGCACCGCAACACCAGCAACATCTGTGCAGCTCAACCGCAGTGCCTACGAGTTCTATCAGCTGGATGTCGCAGCCGGGCAGAGCATCGACTTCTCGACAGTCGACTACAGCAGCGGCACGATTCCCGTGGTCCTCGGCAGCGATTATGCCGGCGTGTACGACATCGGAGACACCCTCACGGCCTCGCTGTACTTCCAGAAGTTCGATCTCCGAGTGGTCGGAATCCTCGAGAGATCCGCAGCTGTCTACTTCGACGGCGACATCAACCACTACCTCAGCAACGCAATCGTCGTGCCCTACCCGGACCGCATCCCGGCCATCACCCCGGAGAACCAATACTTCTGCGGAATTCTGTCGTTTGCGATGCTCGGCGGAACGCTGGCAGCACCGCAGGACACCTCAGCCGAGGAGGTGCTGAACCTGCTGGGACAGATCTCCGATCGCACAGGGTTTCACGACTACGCAGTGCAGAACCTGCCGCAGTACCTCGTCTCCTTCACCGCAGTCCGTTCGCTCATCACCTCCAATGCGGATCTGCTCGTCATGATCGAGGTGCTGACAGGGATTGGAGTCGCAGTGCTCGCCATCGCAGCCAATGTCACGATGCTCGCCCGCCGGCGAGCGGTGACGGGGTATGCGGTAACCCTCGGCACGCCCCGACAGTTGATTCGCGTGATGCACTCACGGATGTGGGCGGTGGAGCTTGCCGGCACCGTGCTGCTGCTTGTCGTCGGCACTGCCGTGACACCTGGGGCTACGCCATACGCACTCGGCTTGACAGCTGCACTGCTCGCAGTATGGGTCGCCGCGGATCTCGGGGTTCAGCATCGGCTTCTCACCCGAATGCTCTCCCAGCTGACCACGCGCATGTCAGGTCACGACCACGGCGTTGCTGAACCCATGTCGTCGAGGGAGGATACCCGCCATGCTGACGCTTGAGAACATCCACAAGACCATCACGGAACCGAACGGTGAGGTGCGGACGCTGTTCGACGGTCTCAACCTCTCGATCAGCGCTGGCGGCGCCGCCACGGCCATCCTGGGCCGCAGCGGGTCGGGGAAGTCGACGCTGCTGCGGATTCTGGCTGGCCTCGACAACGATTACTCGGGAACATATGCCTTCAACGGCCGCGTCCTGCCGAGAACGGCGGCAGCACGTGACCGGCACCGCTTTGAGCACATCGGCATCGTCACCCAGGACTACCAGCTGCTGACAGACCGCAGTGTGCGCCAGAACGTCATGGCGGGCATGACGCGCAGACGCGCTGATGCCCGCGAACTCGCA
The DNA here is from genome assembly GCF_042429315.1 of Brevibacterium otitidis. Lineage (NCBI taxonomy): Bacteria > Bacillati > Actinomycetota > Actinomycetes > Micrococcales > Brevibacteriaceae > Brevibacterium > Brevibacterium otitidis. The sequence goes on from NZ_JBHMAU010000069.1 coordinate 6,943, forward strand.
GCAGATCTGCTCGACCTCGTCGGACTGTCCGGATACGGCCGCCGGCGCGTCGGCGACCTCTCCGGTGGTGAAGCTCAGCGTGTGGCGATCGCACGCGCTCTGGCCAAGGATCCGGAGATAGTACTCGCCGATGAGCCCACTGGCGCGCTCGATGCTGACACCGAGAATGAAATCCTCGATCTCTTCGAGCACCTGCAGGAGACCGGGGTGGTGTTCGTCATTGCGACCCACAGCGAGGCGGTCGCCGAGCGGTGCCAACGCCGTCTGCGTATCGACGACGCCGTGCTGCGAACGGGATCCTGACCTATCTGACCCCGGCCGTGCGACACTGATGCCATGACCGAGTCGCTCACCCGCCTGACCACTCGCGATGGTGCGGAATTCGCCGTCCGCCGCGCCACCGCAGGCGACCTTCCAGCGATCGTCGCGCTGCTCGCCGACGACCCGCTTGGCCAGTCACGCGAGTCCGCCACTGTCGATGACGCCTACCAGCAGGCCTTCGACGCTATCGACGCCGATCCCGGTCAGCTCCTCCTCGTCATCGAACCTGACTTCCACAATTTTTGGGGTTTTCTTCGCGTCTGGAACTGTTTGCGCTGGTCAGCGTGTTGCGCGGTTCGCTCGTGGGTAACTACATGGTGTCTAGAATGGGGTTATGAGCCCGTCTGTCCGTCGTGTTCCTGGAAGACCGGGAGTCACGCTTGTGCAGATCGTGGACAAGCCTGGCGGGCAGTACACGCTCGTTAAGCATATTGGTCCGGCTCGAACTGAAGCGGAACTGGCTGTGATGATGGACGAAGCGCGGGAGTTCCTCAATCCCGGCCAAGGTGTTTCGGACTTCGATGCTGTCGGCTCCGCAGCGGTCGGACATACCGTCGCTGCCGCCGACCCAATCAGCGAAGACGTCGCTCACATCCGCGTCGCAATCACACCGCCTGGGTAACTACAGTTGTGGAAGTCAGGTCGAAACCCCTGGCCCCGCGCCCGAGGTGGTGGGCACCTGCCAGCTGACCTTCATTCCCGGCATCTCCCGGCATGCTGCGTGCCCAGATCGAAGCTGTGCGCATCCGTGCCGACCACAGCGGACAGGGCCTGGGCACCGCGCTCTTCACGTGGGCGATCGCCCACGCCGGCTCCCGCGGCTGTGGCCTCGTCCAGCTCACCACCGATCGCTCCCGCACCGACGCCCACCGCTTCTACGACCGCCTCGGCTTCACCGCCAGTCACACCGGCTACAAGCTGCTGCTGTCCGCCGACAGCTGAGCCGGGCTCCAGCCATGCGACTCGTCCAGCAGCGATGATACGATGAGACGGATAACAGCTGGACTTCTGCATACGTGGGGTTTCCGGCCTGATCGTCGGCGGAGGCATGATGAGCGCCGGTGCGCTATTGCGCGACACACTGAGATTTCACTGGCGACCCCTGACCGCCGCTGCTGGGCTCTCAGTTGTCGGCGCACTGTTGAGCCTCGGGCAGCCGCTAGTGGTCAACCATCTCATCGAGTCGATCAGCGCCGGAACAGGCACAGCCTCCCTGACGACGTGGATCGCCGGGCTGGTCCTGCTCGTCATCGGGGCCGCTGTCGTCGACGCGGGTGCCCAGCTGCTGGTGACACGAACAGCAGAGTCGGCCATCCGTCGCCTGCGCAGCACGATTGTGCTGCGCGTGCTCCGACTGCCGATGCGCGTGCTTGACCGGCAGCGTTCCGGTGACCTCGTCACTCGCGTCGGATCCGACGCCACTCTGGTGCGAGAGATGTTCACCGGCGGTCTTGTCGACGTCTTCGGCGGCCTGCTGCTCTTCGTCGGCGCCATCGCCGCCATGGTGTGGATCGACCCGGTCATGCTCGCAATCGTCCTGGGCATCGGCGGTACGGCGGTCATCGTCGTCATCGCAGCATCGGCGAAGATTCAGACGCTGACCCTGCAGGCCCAGAATGCCGTCGGCGAACTGTCTGCGCAGTTGGACCGTGCGATCTCGGCGGTGCGTACGATCCGCGCGGCGAACGCTGAACAGCGGGTTGGCGCAGACATGGATGCAATGGCCGACCGCGCCTACTATCGGGGAGTGCGCATCGCCCGAATCGAAGCGATGCTCGGGCCGGTCAGTGGCCTGACTCTGCAGGTGGCTTTCCTCGCCGTGCTCGGCATCGGCGGCATGCGGGTGGCGACAGGAGCGATCAGTGTCGCGGACCTCGTCTCCTTCATCCTCTTCCTGTTCCTCATCGCCGCCCCGCTCGGCCAGGCATTCTCTGCGATCACCACCGTACGCGCAGCCCTTGGAGCTTTCGAGCGAATCCACGCAACGGTGAGCCTGCCGCTCGAAGGCGAGCAGGATCCACCGCACCCAGCCGGCTGCACACACGAGCTCGGGCCGCGCAACGAGATCTCGGCACACGCTGTCGGATTCGCATACGAACCCGGCCGACCCGTGCTCACGGACGTCAGCTTCAGCATCGCCGACGGGTCCACAACTGCGATCGTCGGCCCTTCCGGGTCCGGGAAATCGACACTGCTGGCGCTGCTCGAGCGCTTCTACGATCCTGATTCAGGTGTGCTGTCGATCGACGGCACCGACATCACCTCGGTCTCTCGCCAGCAGCTGCGCACACGCATCGGCTATGTCGAGCAGCAGCCGCCGGCATTGGCCGGGACCGTGCGAGAGAACCTGCTCCTCGGCGCACCTGCCGCCACCGACGAAGAATGCGCCTCCGTCCTGGCCGCAGTGCGTCTGACCGATCGCTTCGACGCAGCCGAGGGGCTGGACACACAGCTCGGAGAGCGCGGCGTTAATCTCTCCGGCGGGCAGCGACAGCGCCTGGCGCTCGCTCGCACACTGCTGGCAGATCCCGGCATCCTGCTGCTCGATGAGCCGACCGCCAGTGTCGACTCGCTGACCGAAGAGGTCATCCAGGACGCCATCGCCCGGCACAGCCACAACCGCACCACCGTCATCGTCGCCCACCGTCTGTCCACGGTCACCGCCGCCGATCAGATCCTCGTCCTCGCCGACGGTCAGATCGAAGCTGCCGGCACGCATACCGAACTGCTGGAAACGAGCTCCCTCTATCGCGATCTCGCCGACCGTCAACTGCTCACCTGAACCCGGCCACCTCGCTGGCAGACACGACCGCGCCCGAGGCGGGTCCCACCTCGGGCGCGGATCTCACGCACGCAGCACGATCGGGTCGCCCATGAGCGCGCGGGTGCGAGCGGATCATGGGGTGACCGGCGCATCGGAGCCGGCGTTGACGCCCTTGCGCTTGAGCCAGTCGTGCGGGTCGATGAACCCGGTGTTCGTCACGGACGTCCACTTCGCACCGTTCGGCTCATCGCTGTTGACCATGACACCGAAGTGCAGGTGCGGGCCGGTGCTGTTGCCGGTGTTGCCGGCCTTGCCGACGACGGTGCCGGCCTCGACCGTGTCACCGGGCTTGACGTCGACGGCGCTCAGGTGGCCGTAGTAGCTGTACATCTCATCGCCGCCGATCTCGCCGTGCTTGACGACAACGCCGTTGCCGGTGTGGTGCTTGAGCGCGGAGCTCAGGCTCGTATCGCCGACCTTCTTGCCGGTCTCGACGCGCAGCACCTCGCCGGCGAGCAGGCCGATGCCGGCCGCGGTGCCGACAGCGGCAGCGAGCAGGGTGCCGCGGCGCTGGGTGGCGGTTGCTGCACCCGTGGCGGCGGTGGTGGAGGCAGTGTTCTGGGGGATGGGGAGTGCGGGGGACATGGAGCTCATCGCCCTTTCTGAGGATTGGGATCTGATTTCTCCGGGCCGGCGTGTGTGGCCGGGTTGGCCGTGGGGAACCGGCCATAGATTCAGCCAAACAAGCGAATCTCCACGCTGCGTCAGTCCAGCCTCAGAGTTCCCTGGCCGAGCGTCCAGACTGAGTTCCCAGGCCGAGCCCCCTGAGCGGAGGACGTCCCCGCGGGGACGTCGTGGGCCCGGGCGGTGGCATAGGCTGGCGGGGTGAATGTCTCAGCTGCCCTGTTCGTCCTGGACCTCGTCGGCGTCTTCGCCTTCGCGATCTCCGGCAATCTGCTGGCCGCGCGTAAGAACTTCGACATCACCGGCGGTGTGGTCCTCGGGTTCCTCGCCAGCCTGGGCGGCGGCATCATCCGCGACGTCATCCTCGGCCAGACGCCCACCGCGCTGCGCGACCCGATCTATCTGCTCATTCCGCTGCTCGCGGCCCTCATCGTCTACTTCATCGGCCGGCACACCGAACGCGCGCGTCTGCCGATCGTCGTCGCCGATGCCGCAGGGCTCGCGCTCTTCTGCACCACCGGCACGATCATCGCCCTCGAAAACGGCATGAACATCTACGGCTCGATCATGCTCGGCATCATCACCGCTGCCGGCGGGGGACTCATGCGCGATGTCGTCGCCAATGAGATCCCGGCGGTGTTCTCCGGCTCCGAGCTCTACATCATTCCCGCGTTCAGCGGTGCGCTGCTCGCCGTCCTCGGCCACCAGACCGGCATCTGGAACACCTGGGTGACGATCGGTGCCGCCGGCTTCGTCTTCGCCTTCCGCCTCATCGCGTGGTTCCGCGGCTGGCGGGCCCCGGGCAGCATGCGCGACTGGACCTACCGCGGGGTGGGCGCAGGGATGCGGCGCACCGCCTCGGCCTTCCGCGCCCCCGTGCGCCGCGGCAGGAGCACCGGCGAGGACGACGCCACGGGCACCGGCGACGAGCGCCCGCCCAGCTCGGCACAGTGAGCTCGCACCAGCCGGAACTCTGACAGGCCGGCACGACGTCCCCGCGGGGACGTGCCCGAGCCTCGGTAACGTCCCCGCGGCGACGTCTGCAGGGGTTCGGCTCAGCTCGGCTCCAACTCCTCGAGGGTCTCATCGAGGGCGGCGAAGAACACCTCGGCCTCGGCTGAGTCGAAGACCAGCGGCGGGCGGATCTTGAGCACATCGGCGCCCGGTCCCGAGGCGGAGATGAGCACCCGGCGTCGCCGCAGTCCGTTGACAATGGCCGCGGCGGTCGCCGCATCGGCGGTGTCGACGCCGATGAACAGGCCGGCCGCACGCACCTGGCCGAGCAGCTCGGTGCGTCCGGCACGAACGGCTAAGCCGTCGGCGAGCACCTGGCCGAGCTGCCGCGCATGCGCCGGCAGCCGCTGCTCGCTGACGACGTCGAGGACCGCGTGGGCTGCGGCGACGCAGACCGGCGACCCGCCGAAGGTGTTGAAATAGCGCACCCGCCGGCCGAACTCATCGGAGACCTCACGGCGGCTGACGACCGCCGAGATCGGCATCCCATTGCCCATCGGCTTGCCGAGCACCACCAGATCCGGGATCATGTCGTGCCGGGAGAATCCCCACATCGTGCCGGTGCGGCCGAACCCCGGCTGCACCTCATCGGCGATGACGATCCCACCGAAGGCCCGCGCGACATCCGCCGCAGCGGCTAAGCCGCCCACCGGGTCCGGCAGCACGCCATCGGAGGAGAAGATCGAGTCGCACAGCAGGGCCGCCACCCCGTGCCCGCGGGCCTCCAGCTCGGCGGCCGCCTGCCGCACCCGGGCGGCCAGGGTCTCCACGCTCATTTCGGGACGCATCTTGACAGTCGCAACCGCCTCGGCGACGGGATTGTTGACCCCCAGGCTCGGCGACAGACCGGCCGCCAGCGCGGTCGTGCCGTGGTAGGCGTGGGCGGAGATGATGACTCCTTCGCGCCCGGTGGCGAACCGGGCCATGCGCACCGCCAGGTCCACCGCCTCGGACCCGGAGCAGGCGTAGGTGACTTGGTCGAGTGCGGCCGGGAAGGTCTCCAGGAGGGCGTCGGAGTAGTCGAGGATCCCCTCGGTGAGGTAGCGGGTGTGCGTATTGAGCCGTCCGAGCTGCCGGGTCACCGCCTCGGTCACGGCCGGATGCGAGTGCCCGATCGCCGGGACGTTGTTGTACATGTCCAGGTGCGGGCGCCCGGCGGAGTCGTAGAGCCAGGCGCCTTCGGCGCGCACGACCTCGACCGGCTGCCGGTAGAACAGCCGGTAGCTGGCCGAGAGCACCGCGTCTCGCCGGGTGAGCAGCTCGGTGGTGCGAGCCGACACCTCGGGAGCGGATTCGGGATCGAAGGCGTTGGCCATGTGCATCTGCGCCATGGCCCCAGCGTCCCACATCCGCGGCCCGGACGGTACAGATTCCTCGCGCCCGACCCGATACCCTGAACGTATGAACCGGCCGCTGCACACGCTCACCGCTGGCGAGATCGCCGACATCTGCGGCACGCACTTCGGTCTCGACGCCGAGGTGGGCGATTTCCTGCCCGGTGAGATCGCCATCAACGTCCGCCTGCGCGCTGATGGACGCGACTGGGTCCTCAAGGCCGAATACCCCACCCGCACGATGGGGCCCGGGCACATCGGCTGGATCACCCGCGTGCAGGACACCGCCGCGCGTGCCGGTCTGCCGGTCGCTGCTCAGGTGCCGGCCCTGGACGGCTCGCATGTCGCGGCCGTCGACGTCCCCGCGGGGACGCAGCCGGCGCTCATGCGCATCCAGGAGTATCTGCCCGGCCGGGTCGCCGCCGGCAGTCAGCTGCCGGCCGACTACCCCGAGCAGGTCGGACGCACCGCAGCCCGGATGGTCACCGCGCTGGCGGAGATGGTTGGCGAACCGGGACCCGTGCAGCATCCCTGGTCCTTTGAGACCACCGGCGCGAATGTCCTCTTCGCCTGCCAGCGGATCGGCAGCCTGGAGGCGTCCGGGCATGTGCCGGCCGAGGTCAGCGGGCAGCTCTCCGGCGATCTGGCGCTCGCCCGCGCCGCCGCCCAGCGCTTCGAGGCCGAGATCGTCCCGCAGCTTGACGGGCTCACTCGCCAGGTGCTCCACCAGGACCTCAACGACTTCAATCTGCTCGTCGAGGACGGGCAGATCAGCGGCATCATCGACTTCGGCGACGCCCGCACCGCCCCGCGGGTGGCCGAACCGGCGATCGCCGCGGCCTATACGATGCTCGGCACCGACCGGCCGCTGGCCGCCCTGCGCCAGACCGTGGCGGCCTATCAGGAGGCGGCGACCGGCACCTCGGCGGAGCTCGACGACACAGAACTGAGCCTCATCGAGCATGCGGCCATCACCCGGCTGTGCCTCAATGCCTGCATCTGGACCTCGCGCACCCTCACCGCCCCGCCGGACGACCGCCGGGCGGCCTATGGGCGTGAGCGGATGAAGCGCACCTGGCCGGTGCTGCGCGAGGTGCTCCCATGACCCCGCCGGACGGCTGGTCGGCTGCGCTGATCGGGGCGCTCGGCATCGAGCCGTGGCGGATCCCGATCGTCATCGCCTCTGCCGTCATCATCTATGCCGTGTTCGTCGTGCTGCTGCGGATCTTCGGCGCCCGGGTCCTGACGGGCATCACGAGCTTCGACGCCGTCGTCGTCATCATGGTCGGCGCAGTCGCCGGCCGCGTCATCATCGGCCACCCGCCCACGGTGGCCACCGGCGCGATCGGGCTCGTCACCCTCATGTGCCTGGAGGCGCTCACCGGGGCGATGCGGCAGTCGCTGCCGATGCGCCGGGCGCTGAACAATCAGCCGACCCTCATCGTGGCCAATGGGGTGCCGCTCAAGCGCGTCATGCGCCGCGTGCACGTCACGCTCGAAGATGTGCAGATCGCCCTGCGCAGGGCGGGGCTGGGGCGGCTGCAGGATGCGCAGTGTGTCATCCTGGAGCCGAGCGGAGTGTTCAGCGTCATCCCCGTCGGCACCCCGGTCGACCGGTCGATGATGCAGGGTGTGGCCGGCGCCGATGCGCTGCGCGGCACATGGACGAGCCCGGGCGGAAGCACCCGCACGGTCATCGAGGACACCGTCACCCAGCGCCGGCACCCGCAGTCGGGCCGGACGGAAAGAGGAGAGCAGAGCGTATGAGCAGTGAGATGAGCCGCAGGCGGATGGTGCAGCTGACGACGCTGGCCGGTGGTGCCGTGGGCGTGGGCGGCAGCGTGATGCTGTCCGGTTGCGCCGGCGCCGAGGAGGAGGTCGCCGAACCGTCGACCGTTTCCGCAGCCGAGGTGCCGGTGGGCTCCGGCACGGTCGTCGACGACCGCTATGTCGTCGTCCAACCGACCGAAGGCGAGTTCTACGCCTACACCGCTGTCTGCCCGCATCAGGGATGCCTCGTGCAGACGGTCACCGAAGAGGAGATCATCTGCCCCTGCCACAGCTCCCGGTTCTCACCGACGACCGGTGAGCCGCTCTCCGGGCCGGTCGATTCCGGCCTCGCCGAGGCGAAAGTCGAGCAGTCCGGCGAGGAGCTCACCATCAGCATGGGCTGAGCTCAGGGTGCGGCGGCTGAGCTCAGGGTGCGGCGGCTGAGCTTGGGCCTCCGCGGCGTCACCGCACTGCCAGCACGACGGCTGCTGCCGCGACGACGATGATGAGCACGGTGAAGACCGCCTCACCGCCGGCCGCGACGAGGTCCGAGCGAGCGCGCCCGGGACGCAACCATGGCAGCTGCGGGCCGAGGCGTGCGGCCTCGAACGCGGCGACGACGACGGCCAGTGCTGCCGGCACCCACACCAAGAGCGCCCAGCTCGGCAGGCTGACGAGCAGCCACTGCATGATGAACACTGTGACGGCAGCGATGATGCCGACGGACAGTCCTATCCGGGAGACGGGAACGTCCTGGCTGCCTGCTGCCACTGCGCGCCGAGCGCGGATGACGCGCCACACGGCCTGCCCGGCGTAGGCGAGGATGAAGATGAGGAAGAAGACCGCGAAGATCGTGCTCATGACTGCTCCTGTCCGTCGATGAGGACGTCGAGTGCATCGTCGACCGAGCGACTCGTGTCCGAGAGCACGATGAGTGCCTCGCCTTCAGGGGTGAAGCCGACGATCGAGCTGAAGCCGCCGGTGCCGCCGTTGTGCAGAATCACGTGCTTCTCACCGGCATCCGGCACCCGCAGCATCCAGTTGAAGCCGATCTCCCGACCCTCGCGCAGCAGCGCATGTCGCGTCGTGGCCTGCTCCGCGCCGGCCAGCTCACCGGTCATCACCGCCTGTACGTAGCGGGTCATATCGGCCGCAGTCGAACGGATCCCGCCGGCCGGTGCGTTGGCGTTCATCGTCCACGGTGAGGCGGGGACGCCGCCGGCAGCGTAGCCGTGCGGAGCATCGGCGGCTAAGCCGTCGCGGGTGACCGGCAGATAGCTGTCGTACATGCCCAGCGGCTCGAAGATCCGCTCCTGCAGCAGGGCGGGGTAATCCGTGCCGGCCGCCTCGGCCAGGGCGAGCCCCAGCAGCGCGACCCCGTAGTTCGAGTATTCGCCATCGCCGGCATCCGGGTCGACCGGCTTGGGCGCGTCGAGCGACTCCAGCCCGGCGAGCAGTTCGCTTTCGGAGGTCTGGTACGGGTCGGTGTGCAGCACCTGGGCGATGAGGGGTGTGAGCGGTCCGCTGGGCTCCAGGCGCGGCAGTCCCGAGGTGTGGGTCGCCAGCTGCATGAGCGTGATCTCAGCTGCCCCGCCGGCCTCGTCGCCGAAGATGTCGCCGAGCGTCGTGTCGAGGGTGACCTCCTCCTTCTCGATCGCCTGGCCGAGCAGCACGCCGGTGAAGGTCTTCGTCACCGAGCCGATCTCGAACTCGGTGTTCTCATCGGCGCCGAAGCCGGCGAACCGCGGCCCACTGCCGTCTGCGCTCAGCCGGGCGATCGCCACATGATGGCGCTGATGGGAGCCGAGGATCTCGATGATCTCCTCACCGAGCTCTGCGTCCCCGGTGCTGCCGCCGAGGCGCGGGAGCAGCGGCGAGACGAAGGTGAGCACGAGCGCGGTCACGAGCGCCGCGGCAGCCGGCAGCAGCCAGCCGCGGCGGCGAACGGAACCGCCGGCCGTGGTCTTTGCAGGTGTGTCTGGGAGCGGGCCAGGGGCGCGGCTGGTGTCTGTCATGAGGTCTCCGTTGCTGTTCAGCCGAGTGCGGCAAGGATGATCGTGAGGACGGGCACGAGCCGGTGGGCGGGGATCCGCCACTGCCCGCGCTGGGGTGATTCGAGCCAGCCGGCGCTCGCCAGCTGCTGCAGATGGTGGTAGATCTGCCCGGTCGAGCCGAAGAGGCCGAGTTCGGACAGGCCTGCGACCGAGGTGGTGCCGCGGTGGATCTCCTGCAGCAGTCCCAGCCGCACCGGGTGGCCGAGCGCGTCGAGACTGCCGGCGGCGGTGGTGAAGTCGAGGCTGTCGAAGTGGGCGGCCGGCCGGCCGTACTGCCACGCCACGGGACCGGCAGCCGTCTGCGGCAGGTCACCGGCGAAGACGATCCCGCCACCGACGCCGGCCTGCTCCTGCAGCCCGGTCAGCGCCCACATCGGGTCAGCGTTCGCAGGACCCTGGGGTGTGTGGCTGCCCTGCGGTGCGCGCGCGTCCTGGAGTGCGCTCGGGGTCGCCGCGCCCGAGGCGGTGGTCGCCTCGTCGTCGCTGGCCTGCTGGGCTTCGAGGGCGGCGATGCGGTCCTCGAGGGCGCGCAGCCGCTCATCAAGCGTGGGATCGTCCACACCCACAATTATACAAGAAATACGGAATTATCAAAAGACCAGAGTTTCGGGTGGTTCAGTGACGGGTGCTGTGGCGCCACACCCACCACACGACAGCGGCGACGATGATGAGGATGCCGACGGCGGCGAACTGCGTCCACAGCGGCAGCCCGCGCACATTCAGCAGCCCGGCCAGCAGCAGCGCACCGACGACGATGAGCACGATCGACCACACAGGGTTCGGGGCAGGAGACTGGCGGCGAGTCATGCCGCCAGACTAGGCCGGCCGGCCTGCGGCCGATACCACCACGAGATGAACACCTGGCCACATCTGCGCCGGGAGCGCAGGCGGCTACACTTGTGCGGTGATGTCTGATACCCCCGCAGGAACCCCCGAGCCCGACGAGACGGCCAGCCCGGAAGCAACGCAGAGCCCCGCCGAGATCCGCGCCGGGCACGCCGCCCGCGGCACCTGGATGCTGTTGCGCGGTGCCGCCGGCTTCATCTTCGGCATCGTCACCGTCTTCTTCCCGCGCGAACAGCTCGCCGGCCCCACTCAGCTGGCGCTGCGCGTCGACACCGCCGACTACCTCATCATCGGCTACCTCATCGTCCAGGGCCTGCTCATCCTCGGATTCGCCCGCCACGTCACCGCCTCGGCGCGCACCCCGGTGCTCGGCCAGGTCGTCATCGTGCTGCCGGCGCTCATCTTCCTCTTCCTCGCCGATCAGCCCGGTCAGCTGCGCGCCGCAGTGGCCGTATGGGCGCTGCTGCATGCGGCCTGCGAGCTGTGGCTGTGGTCGCTTGTGCGCAGCCTGCCGAACTCCTCGGACTTCCTCATCGTCGGCGGCATCCACGCGCTCGTCGGCGTCATCATCGCCTTCGGCGACGATATGGGGGCGCTCACCGTCATCGGCTTCACCGGTGCCGGCATGCTCGCTTCCGGAGTGCTCTACATGCTCGGCGGCTATGCACGGCGCAACCTCGCCACACGGGCCGCCGAGGCTCCCGGCACCGACGGCGCTCCCGGAACCGCCGGCACCGACTGAACCCCCGCCTCGGGCGCGGGGTCACCGGCACCCGGTGAGCTGAGCTGCGGCAGGTGCTCTGCCTAGACTTGGGGCATGAGCGATGAACTGCGACCGCAGCCCGGCAGCGACGATACGACCGCCCGTGATGAGCTTGGGCGCCCGGCGATGAACTTCCACACCCGCAAGTGGGTGCGACCTGAGGACCTCAACGCCAACGGCACGCTGTTCGGCGGCTCTCTGCTGCGGTGGATCGACGATGAAGCCGTCGTCTACGCGATGATCCAGCTGGGCAATCAGCGCATCGTCACGAAGTTCATCTCCGAGATCAACTTCCGCGCCTCCGCCACCAAGGGCGACATCATCGAGATCGGCTTGGTGGCGGCGAAGTTCGGGCGCACCTCGCTGACGATGCGCTGCGAGGTGCGCAATATCATCACCGGCGAGATCATCCTGTCGATCGACAAGATCGTCTTCGTCGGCCTCGATGAGCACGGCAGGCCCGTCGAGCACGGCTACGACTCCGTCACCTACGAACGCGACCGCTTCCCCGACCACCTCCGCGGCGGCCGGTGAGGCGCTGTTCGCCCCGCCGGTGAGGCGCTGTTCGCCCTGGGCGGGGCCAGCCACTACACTGGACCCGTTTTGCCCGGCGTGGGACCGGGCGCACCGCTGACGCACCGCACTGCTGACGCACCCGCTCGCCTGACCGCCGCACCGCAAGGACCGCTATGACCGCATCTCTCGACCTGTTCGACGCCTGGGATCCCGCAGCGCCCATCTCGGGACCGCTGACGGACCTCGCCGAGGCGGTTCGCACCCTCGACCCCGAGCTGTTCGCTGAGATCGTCCGCCTGGCCCGCACCCCCAGACTCCTCATCGCCACCGACTACGACGGCACCATCGCTCCGATCGTCGACAAGCCCACCCAGGCCTATCCGCTGCCGGCCAGCCTCATCAGCATGCGGGTGCTCGCCGCGCTGCCGGACACCAGCGCCGCGGTCATCTCCGGCCGCTCGCTGCGCGACCTGGCCGCCATGTCCCGGCTGCCGCGCGAGGTCCATCTGGTGGGCTCGCACGGATCCGAGAGCGATATCGATGCGATCGACGCGCTCGATGCGCAGGCCGCTGCAGCGCTCAAGGACCTGCACCAGTCGGTGGCCTCCCTGGCCCGGATGGTGCCCGAGGCGCACATCGAGCTCAAGCCCACGGGCGTGGCCGTGCACCTGCGCGGGCTCGAACCGTCCGCCCGCGCCGTCGTCGAGGCCGCGATCGCGCAGATGTCGCGGCACGTGGCCGTCACCGAGGTGCGCGGCAAGGAGGTCGCCGACCTCACCGTCGACGCCGCCACCAAGGGCGATGCGCTGCGGGACCTGCGGGAGCGCCTCGGCGCCGAGGGGGTGCTCTATATCGGAGACGACACCTCCGATGAGCGCGCCCTGGAGACCCTCGGCGCATCCGACCTGGGCATCAAGGTCGCCCCGCTCGACTGTCGCGCAGCCGTCTCCGGGCGGCCCTGCGTCGAGACGGCTGCCCGCTTCCAGATCGCCGACCCGGAGACCGTGTCGCTGGTGCTCACGAGCATCTTCGAGCTGCGCCGCTCCTGGCTGTTCGGCCAGACCGCCGTGCCGATCGAGCGTCATTCGATGCTCGGCAACGGGCAGTCGACCGCCCTCGTCGACCCCGGCGGGCGGATCTGCTGGATGCCGCATCCGCTGCCGCACTCGGCCTCGATCTTCTCGGAGATCCTCGGCTCCCCGGCCGCCGGCTACTACTCGGTCGCCCCGGCCGGTCCCGAGGCGGGCGCGGGGTCGGGCACGGCGGCGACCGGCACCTCGGGCGCGGCTGAGCGCAGGCAGAAGTCGCTGACCCAGCGCTACCAGCGCGACACCACCATCGTCGAGACCCGGTGGGCCGGGCTCACCGCCTGCGACTACCTCGCCCCGGTCGCCGAGGACAGCCTCGACACCGTGCTCGTGCGGGTGCTCACCGGCGACGCCGAGGCGGAGATCCGCTTCGCTCCGCGCCCGGACTTCGGCTCGTATCCGATCCGGCTGGAGAAGGTCGGCGATGGGGTGCGCGTGCTCGGCACCTCCGAACCGATCATGCTCCACGCTCCCGGGGTCGACTTCGACATCGTGAGCGAAGACGGCTCCGATACGGCTGTCGCGCGCGTCGTGCCGACGACGGCTGAGCGCGCCGAGCTCGTGCTCGTGCTGGTGTGCGGCGGCTCCTTCGACGACACCGACTATCTGCTCGCCGGCGGGGAGAGCCTCGTGCGGCGCCGGGCGGCCGGCTACTGGCGCAACTGGGTCTCCAGCCTCGACCTGCCGCAGCTCAAGACCGATGAGGTGGCCCGCTCGGCGATCACCCTGCGCGCCCTGTGCCACGTGCCCACCGGCGGAGTGCTTGCCGCCGCAACCTCGTCCCTGCCTGAGGGGATCGGCGGCATCCGCAACTGGGACTACCGCTACTGCTGGCTGCGCGATGGCTCGATGACCGTGCGCACCCTGCTGAGCCTGGGCTCCACCGCCGAGGCGGAGGGCTTCCTGGCCTGGCTGGCGGGCATCCTCGAGATGACGGTCGGGCCCGAGCAGCTGCATCCGCTCTACGCTGTGGACGGCTCGGCCCTGACGACCGAGGCGGTGCTGGAGCATCTGCCCGGCTATGCCGGTTCGCGGCCGGTGCGGGTGGGCAATGCCGCTGAACACCAAGTGCAGCTTGACGTGTTCGGTCCGGTGACCGAGCTGCTCGACGATCTCACCGCGGCGGTCGGTACGCTGTCGGAGGAGAACTGGAAGCTCACCTGCGATATGGTCACCGCCGTTGAGCGCCGCTGGCAGGAGCCCGATCACGGCATCTGGGAGGCGCGCCGGGCGCCGAAGCACAATGTGTACACGAAGGTGATGTGCTGGGTGACCGTCGACCGTGCGATCCGCATTGCCGAGCGGTTCGGGCGCACGATGCCCGGGGCGTGGCGGCGGCTGCGCGAGACGATCGCCGAGGACGTCATCGCACGCGGCTGGAATGAGAAGGTCGGCGCTTACACCGTGGCTTATGGCGAGGACGATCTCGATGCGGCGTGCCTGTTCGTGGGCCTGTCCGGCCTGCTGCCGGCTGATGATGAGCGGTTCATCGCCACCGTCGATGCGATCGAACGCGTCCTGCGGGTGGGGCCGACGGTGTTCCGCTACCACTACGATGACGGGCTGCCCGGTCTGGAGGGCGGCTTCCACATCTGCACGACCTGGCTCATCGAGGCCTTCATCATGGTCGGCCGGATCGATGACGCCCGGGACCTGTTCCGCCGCCTCGACAACCTCATGGGGCCCACCGGGCTGTTTCCCGAGGAGTATGAGCCGATCGCCGAACAGCACCTGGGCAACCACCCGCAGGCGTACTCGCACCTGGGCTATATCCGCGTCGCCCGGCAGCTCGACGAGCTGCTCAATGTGGCCTCCGATGCCGAACTCGACGACGACAGCCTCGACGAGGTCGACATCGACACCACCACCTCGGGACGGGTATCATCGGTATCATCATGATGTCAGCAACTGAGGCTATCGTTTGGGGTCGTCTCCGCTTCTGAGCGGCGGACCCTGATTCGAATTCCCCATTCCCAGGTTTCGCCGCTCCGCTGTGACCAGCCGGGCGGAGACATTGAGCTGCCCGGACGCCAGACTTCTTTGGAGCGTCCCACATCATGCCCACGTATCGTGGCTGCCGTCATGAGCACGGCCAGAACTACCTCATCGACTCACACACCATCACCACCCTCATCGGCGCCGTCGCCGAATCCCGCGGACCGATCATCGAGATCGGGCCCGGGCGCGGCGCCCTGACCCACCGGCTCGCCGCGCTCGGCCGGCCTCTCACTGCCGTGGAGATCGACCCGCGCAACGCCGCCGCGCTGCGCCGCGAGCTCACCGCACCCACCGGCGGGCCGCCGGTCGAGATCGTCACCGCCGACTTCCTGCGCTGGCATCTGCCGGCCGACAGATGCGTCATCGTCGGCAATCTGCCGTACCACCTGACGACGGCGATGCTGCGCCACATCCTGCCGATCCCGCACTGGCAGGTGGCAGTGCTGCTCGTGCAGTGGGAGGTCGCCCGGCGTCGGGCCGGGGTGGGCGGTGCGTCGATGATGACCGCCCAATGGTGGCCGTGGATCGACTTCACGGTGCTCGGCCGGGTGCCGCGCAGTGCCTTCCGGCCGATGCCGAGTGTCGACGGCGGGATGTTGCGGATGACTCGGCGCACTGAGCCCCTGCTCGCCGAAAACGACCGGCGAGCCTACCGTGGGTTCGTCCACGCGGTGTTCACCGGCCGCGGCCGCGGGCTGCCGGAGATCCTCAGCCGGATTGTCGGGCAGCGCGCCCGTCAGGCGGTCAAGGGCTGGCTGGCCCGCGAGCGCCTTGGCGCGAGCGCCCTGCCCAAGGACCTGTCGGCTGAGCAGTGGGCTGGCCTCTACAAGCTGGTCGCCGGCTGCGGCTGGTCACCAGGTGGTGCGGTCTCCCGTTCCCGAGGTGGCCGTTCCCGAGGAGGTGGCCGCCGCTGATCTGACTGGCCAGCGACTTCCCGGTCGCCATCGTCGCAGGTCAGCGCACGATGTCTGTGCCGGAGTCTAGCGTAGGTGTACGCATCGAATGGGCAGGTGACTGCCCGGTGACAGGGGACCGTGATGATGGCGACGGATATGCCCGACGCGTACGAGACCGATACCGCGACCGGCAGCGCAACCGGGGCCGATGAGCTCGGCGCACAGCTGAGCATGATCGAGGGCTTTCCCTCCCTGGGTCCCGGCAGGGACGCACCGGGTTCGTCTTCCTCACCGAAGACGGCCGGGATGTCGGCAAGTTCGAAGCCCATCTGCTCCTGGCGGCCCCGGGACACACGCAGGACACTATCGACTGGACGCCGCTGGAACACCCGCCCGAAGACCTCGACGACGTCTCCGAGGTTATGGCAGAGCCGCTGAATCTCACGGCCTGCCCGTTCGAGCAGCTTTACGGACCTGATCGCATCAGCACCTTCGGCGGCGGTTATGGCTTCGATCTCGCAGAGTGCGTCTCCTGGCTCTTCGACGTGGAGAAACCACAGGATGATCTCGGCTTAGCCGCCTAGATAGGGGGCTCGCACCGCGCCTGCCCTCAGGCTGCGCATCGTAGGTGATCGTCTGAACTGCCAACTGGTCGTACAGCGACCGGGCAGCTGAGTTGTCCTCGGTGGTGATCCACCTGACGACCGAGCAGTCCGGTGCGCGCGCTTCAGCGCGGATCCTGTCGATGAGCGCGCTGCCGGCGCCGCGCCCGCACGCCTCGGGAGCAGTGAAGAGGTCATCGAGCCGCACACCGACGGTACCCGTCGAAGGGCGGGCAAACGGCGGAAAGGCGCGATCCCCACAATCGACTCATCTCGTCTGCCTGCGGATTCGGCTGAATCGACGAGAGCCACCAGCCCGCACAGCTCATCGCCCTCATCGTTGAGCCACGCCCACACCCGGTCGACGACCGCCTCATCAGGGGTGAGCCGGTAGAAGTCCCGGTAGGCGGCTAACAGCTGCCGCCACCGCTGCGCGCCCACCTCGGGGCCGGGCCTTCAGCCCACCTGGGGGAGCGCGCCGGTGTGGGTCTTGACGATCTCCTCTTCGACCCTCGCCTCGGGGAACACCACCTCGGTCACGGCACCGCCGTCCGGGGCGTTGCGGAACAGCAGATGCATGCCCAGCAGCTTCGCCTGGCCCTGCGCGATGACGAGGCCCAGGCCCATGCCGCCGCCGCCCGAGGACACGAACCGCGTCGGCCCCGAAGCCAGGATGTCAGCCGGGTAGCCCGAGCCGGCATCGCTGACGATGACCGAGCTGGGGGTCGTGCGCACCACGATCGGCGCCTTGCCGTGCCGCACCGAGTTGACGATGAGGTTCGAGATGATCCGCTCGAAGCGCCGCTGATCCGTCCACACCGCGCGCCCATTCGAATCGAAGGCGGACTCCACCTCGACGCCGGACAGCGCCCCAGAGCCCTGCAGAGTCGACAGCAGCGAGCGGATGGAGTTGTCGACGTTCATCTCCGCGATCGTCGGCGTCACCCGCCCGGCATCGAGACGCGAGACCTCCAGCAGATCCTCAACAAGCACCTGCAGCCGGTTGACCCGCTCCTTGACGAGCTCAGCCGGCCGGGAATCCTCCTCCAGCAGATTCGCGGCATTCACCAGTCCGGTGAGCGGGGTGCGCATCTCATGGGCCAGATCCGCGGTGAAGCGCTGCTCCGAATCGAGCCGCTCCACCATCCGGGCCACCGCGGTATCGGCCGCCTCCGCGAAGGCGGCGACCTCATCGTCGCCGGTGTCGATGACATCGGAGATCCGCACTGAGGTGTCCCCGCCGGCGATCTTGCGCGCGGCCTGCGCGCCCAGGGTCAGGCGCCTGGAGATCTGCCCGGCCGCCAGTGAGCCGATGCCGCCGATGACGACCGCGGCGCCGATCATGCCGAGCAGGATCGCCCGGTCGATCTGGTTGAGCAGATGCTGCGATTCCTCCGTCGAGTTCCGCACCGAGATCACCGCCGTGTGCGAGCCGACATTGATCGGCGCGGCCGCCCACATCGTCTCCTCCCACTCGACCGTGGAGCGGATCGTGACGCTCTTGCCCTGCCGGGCGGCGGTCTGCGCCTCCTCCGGCAGATCCGGGTCGTCGACAGTGGCGTTGAGGGTCAGCACCCCGGTGTCGGAGTAGATCGAGATCGCGTCCTCAAGCTGATCGGAGACCCGCTGACGCATTCGGTCGTCTTCGGCCGAAGCCGCGGACTGCCGCACGATGACACCGCAGGAGAGCACCGCGATGATGACGGAGACGACGATGAGGAGAACGATCTTCCACCTGAGCGACACGCGCAGCCCCTACCCGGCGAACCGGTAGCCGAAACCCCGCACAGTCTCGATCATGCGCGCGCCGATCTTCTTGCGCAGCCGCTGGATGTGGACGTCGACGACCCGCGAGTCGCCGGCCCATTCATACCCCCACACGGTGTAGGCGATCTTCTCCCGCGAGTACACGTGCCCCGGCTCCTCGGTCAGCAGGAGCAGCACCCGCAGCTCGGTCGGCGTCAGGTGCACCTCCTCATCGTCGACCAGCACCGTCAGCCGGGCACTGTCGAGCACGAGCGAACCCAGCCGGGTCCGGTACGGCCCGCGGTCGGCATCCGCGCCCGAGTCGGGGGTCGCCTGCGCGGTCCCGCCTCCAGTTCCGGCGCCTCCGGTCCCGGCGCGGGCGTGCGGCTGGGCTGCGGGGGCAGCCGCAGCCGAGGCGGCACTCGGGTTCGACAGTCCGGGGGAGGGGCCGAGCACCTCGGGAATGCCGTCGATGCCGATCGTCGTGCTCGCCTCGGGTTCGGGGGCCTTGGCCGCCGGCGGGCCGATCTCGTCGGGGGAGAAGCCCATCGGCTCATTGCCGGCGGTGATGAAGCGGCGCACGACCGCGCGGATGCGGGCGTTGAGCACCTGCATGTCGAAGGGTTTGACGAGGTAGTCGTCGGCGCCGGCTTCGAGCAGCTGGACGATGTCGATCGGCTCGGAGCGGGCGGAGATGATGACGATCGGCACGGTCGACTTCTCGCGGATCGCCCGGCAGATTGAGGCGCCGTTCATGGTGGGCAGCATGAGGTCGAGCAGCACGACATCGGCACCGTGGGCGGCGACGAACTCATAGCCGTCGCGGCCGTCTTCGAAGGCGCTGACGGTGTAGCCGAAGCGCTCGAGGGAGATCTGTGTGGTCTCGCGGATGACTTCATCGTCTTCGACCAACACGATATGCATGAAGGACCTCGTTTCGCTTCACATGAGCGGTGTGACTGCAGTGGGGACTGACATACAGCTTAGCGGCCAGGGACGTCGCGTGTCGGGCTCATCCGCGGGCGCGGCATCACTCGCTGCTGTTGCGGCTGATGCGCTGGCCGGCCTCGAACTGTCCGCCGTGATACCGGTAGACCCGCACCGACCAGCCCGAGGGGCAGCAACGGGCATCCCCGTCGCGGTACAGCGACTCCTGCGCCACGAGCGTGCCGCCCTGGCCGGGAGTGAGGGTCAGGTCCGTGCCGGAGACCACGAGCTCGACGGTCGGCTCACCATCATCAGCGCCGACGACGAGCCCGGCGAAATGCTGCTCATTGCGCGGGGCGGAGACCATCGCCAGCTGGAAGGTCTCATCACCGACGACGAGCGGCTGGCTCAGCGTCAGGCATTCGGTGCAGTACAGCAGCGTCTCCAGCACCTGCGAGCTGGTCCCATCGTTCGTCAGCGTCGCATCGCTGACGGCCGCCTCACGGATCTCGGCGGCGCTGAAGGGCACATCGACCGGCAGATCTTCAGCCTGCTCCGAGGCCGAGGGAACCGGCTGGCCCTGCGGGCTCTCGACCCGCAGCCCGCCGTCGGGACTGCACCCGCTCAGCAGCATGAGACCGGCGCACACGGCAGCGACCGCACCACCGCCTTGGGCGCGGAAGGAGGCCGCAGCAGCGGCCGGAAGCGATGCAGTCATGTCTCTAGTGTGCCAGGTGACCCGCTTCGCCGGTCCAGCTGCGACGGAGTAGAATGGGGGCACTATGGCTGATGAACAGGACAATCACTCCCCGGCATATCCGTCGAACACGACTGTGAGTTACAAGGACTCCTTCATGTTCGGTGTCGTCGCCGCCGGCATTGTCCTCATCTCAACGATCATCTTCACCGCAGCCTGGTCGAGCCTCCGGGCGATGGCCCTCGTCGGCCTCTACACCGTCGTCACCTTCCTCGTCGTCTTCTCCGTCACCGCGCTGCTCAACTGGATCAGCAGCCGCCGCGGCGATCAGGACCAGAAGTCCTTCCCGGTGCTCAAGTAGGCCGGCCCGCTGCAGGCGCTCGCCGTTCCCGAGGTGGTGGGCGCCTTCTGCATAGGCGCTGACCTGGGACGTTTAAAGAATTCGGCAGAATCTTTCAATATCCCAGCAACGTTGCAAGCGGTTTTACATATCACTGGTGAGGGCCGCGAGCAGCTGGGTGTTGCGGAACAGGACGTCTCGGCCGGAGCGCTCTTCAGCGAGGATCCCGGCATCCGCCAGAGCGCGCAGCCAGCTTGCCGCCGTCGGACGTGAGACGGAGCAGGCCTCCATGACGGTGCTGATGCGGCAGTACGGGTTCTCGAACAGCGCATCGGCGAATCGTGCATGCGGTCCCGCCGGGGTCACGTCGTTGATGGCGGTGAGGGTGTCCTTCTGCAGCTGCTGGATCCGTTCGACGAGACGCAGCGTCGCAGAGGCTGTCTCCTCGACTCCGGCCAGGATGAAGAGAATCCATTCCTCCCAGTTCTGCTCGGTGGTGACGTTCAGCAGCAGGCGATAGTACTCGTCTTTGTGCTCGATGATGTAGCGCGAGAGGTACAGCACCGGGTGGGACAGCAGGCCGGCGGTGACGACGAGCAGCACGTTGAGGATTCTGCCGGTGCGGCCATTCCCGTCGGTGAAGGGGTGAATCGCCTCGAACTGGTAGTGCGCGGCGGCCATCGCGATGAGCGGGTCGAGCTCGCCGGGTTCGTTGACGAATCTCTCCCAGTCAGCGAGCAGGGCGGTGATCCGCTCGAATCCCTCAGGCGGCGAGTAGATCACGGCTTCCGTCTGCGGATTGGCGATCCGGGTGCCTGGCAGCGTTCGGACCGACATCTGCCGCTGGTGGATTGTCGTGCAGATCTGCTCAGCAAGCGCTGCGGAGATCGGGCGATCGCGGATCCATTCGACACCGTCGAAGAGCGCCCGGCTGTAGTGGTACGCCTCTTTCGTCGCAGGGCGAGCCCGAACATCGGCGACCTGGGAGAAGCGCAGGAGCTCATCGGTCGTCGTCACGATGTTCTCGATCTCCGAGCTGGCCTGTGCCTCGATGTAGGGCAGGGAGTTGACGAGCACTGCCGGGTTCGGAATGCGTCTGCACGCCTGATCGAGCCCGGCGAGCGCAGCGCGCGCCGTGATGGCAGACTTCAGCGTCCGGCGGGTCTCGAGAACGTCTGCCGACGGAACCGGAGGCAGCTCGTCAAACGGAATCTCAGGGTTCCAGGCCATGCACCGAGTTTATGAGCTGAGCTTGCGATAGTGAAAGAATTCGGCAGAATCTTTCAATATCCCAGCAACGTTGCAAGCGGTTTTACATATCACCGGAACCGCAGCAGGCGCAGGCTGTTGAGCACGACGAACACCGAGCTCAGGGCCATCGCGGCCCCGGCGATCATCGGATCGAGCAGTCCGAACGCGGCGAGCGGGATCGCGGCGACGTTGTAGGCGAAGGCCCAGAACAGGTTGCCGTAGATGATCCGCAGGGTGCGCCGGGAGAGCCGGATCGCCTGCGGGATCTGGGCCAGGTCGTCACGGACAAGCGTGATGTCGGAGGCTGCGATCGCGGTGTCGGTGCCCGAACCCATCGCCAGGCCGATGTCGGCCTGCGTCAGTGCCGCGGCATCGTTGACCCCGTCGCCGACCATCGCCACCGACCGGCCTTCAGCCTGCAGCGCGGTGATGACCTCGACCTTCCCGTCCGGGCGGACATCGGCGTGCACGCGCTCGATGCCGGCCTCGGCGGCGACCGCCTCGGCGACCCGGGCGTTGTCGCCGGTGAGCAGGATCGGCTCCAGGCCGAGCTCCCGCAGCTGGGTGATCGCAGCCGCCGCGGACTCCTTGAGGGTGTCGGCCACGGCGATGCAGCCGGCGAAGCGGTCGTCGATCCCGACGGCCACGATCGTCGCCGGCAGATCCGGCACTGCCTCGGCGGGCACGTCGAAGCCGTGCTCGCGCAGCAGGTCCGGGCGGCCGATGAGCACCGCATGCGCCGCTCCCGAGGCGGTGCTCGCTTGTGCGCGCACGCCGCCGCCGGGGATATTGGCGAAGTCAGTGACCGTCACCGCAGGCGCGCTGGCGGCCTCGGGCCGGCTGGGTGCCGCGGCGATGGCCTGGGCGATCGGGTGCTCCGAATGCGCCTCGACGGCCGCAGCGATGGCGAAGTCCGCATTGGACAGCTGCGCCGCGATGACCTGCATGCGGCCTTCGGTGACGGTGCCGGTCTTGTCGAGCACGATGGTGTCGAGGCGCCGGGTCGATTCCATCACCTCGGGCCCGGAGACGAGGATCCCGAGCTGGGAGCCGCGCCCGGAGGACACGGCGACCGCTGTCGGGGTGGCCAGGCCGAGCGCGCACGGGCAGGCGATGATGAGCACGGTCGTGGCGGCGATGAGCCCGCCGGACCAGGAGCCGGCTGCCAGCCCCCAGATGAGCAGGGTGGCGGCGGCGATGACGAAGACGATCGGCACGAAGACCGCCGAGATCCGGTCGGCCAGCCGCTGCACCGGGGGTTTGCCGGTCTGGGCGCGGGTGACGAGCTCGGCCATCTGCGCCAGCGTCGTCTCGGCGCCGACGCGGGTGGCGCGCACGGTCAGCGACCCGGAGGTGTTGATCGTCGCGCCGGTGACTGTGTCGCCGGGGCCGACCTCGACGGGCACGGACTCGCCGGTGAGCATCGACTCGTCGATCGCGGAATGCCCGCTCACAACCTCGCCATCGGTGGAGACCTTCTCACCAGGGCGGACGCGGAAGATCTCGCCGGCGGCCAGGTCCTCGATCGGCACCTCGACCTCGGCGTCGTCGCGGATGACGCGCACCTCGGTGGCGCCGAGGCTCAGCAGCTCGCGCAGCGCCTCGGTCGCGCGGCCCTTGGCGCGTTCCTCGATGAGGCGGCCGGTGAGCAGGAAGACGATGATCGCCACGGCAGCTTCGAACCACACGTGGTAGTCGTGTGGGATGTGCCACAGGTGACCGGCCGCCACCGCCCGGGCGAGCGCGGTGAGTGAGACGACGGTGGCGATGATGACGCCGACGCTCACAAGGGTGTCCATCGTTGTCGAGCGTCCGCGCGCGGCCTTGTAGGCGGCGGTGTAGAACGGCCAGGCGCCCCAGGTGACGACCGGCAGGCTGAGGGCTGCGACGAGCCACTGCCAGCCGGGGATCCCCAGCCCCATGCCCATCGAGATGACGACGACGGGCACGCCGAGGATTGCTGAGCCGATGAGCCGCGGCCGCAGGTGCCGCGGATCGTAGTCGACGACCTCGGGCCCGCGGCCTGGGGCCATGGGCGCGCGCACGGTAGCCGAGTACCCGGCCTTCTCAACAGCAGCGGTCAGCTGCTCATCGGTGACACCGGGCCCGGCGGTCACGCGCGCGGAGTTGAGCGGCAGGTTGACGGTCGCCTCGACGCCGTCGAGGCGGTTGAGCTTCTTCTCGATCCGCGCCGAACATGACGCGCACGTCATCCCTTTGATGTCGAGATCGACGCTGCGCGCCTGCTCGGCAGGATGGGTGCGATCGGCTGCGGGGCCGGCGCTCATCAGCGGACCTCGTATCCGGCCTCATCGACGGCGGCTTCGATGGCGACAGCCGAGAGCTCGGCATCGGATTCGATGCGCACGATCGAGTCGCCGCCGGCGACGAGGTCGACGTCGACGCTGCGGACGCCGTCGAGCTCGCTGAGCTCCTCCTTCACGGCGCGCTCGCAGTGCTCGCAGGTCATGCCGGAAACGGTGATGGTGGTGGTGTGCATGGGGTTCTCCCTTCTCAGCTCTTGATGAGCCGGCGGATGGCGGCAGTGGCCTCATCGACCTTGGCGGCCGCCGCCTCCGGGGACTCCTGGGCAGCAGAGACGACGCAGTGGCCCATGTGTTCGCGCAGCAGCTCGACGGAGACCGAGTGCAACGCGGCAGTCGCCGCCGAGATCTGTGTGAGGATGTCGATGCAGTAGGTGTCCTCTTCGATCATCCGGCCGATCCCGCGCACCTGGCCTTCGATGCGCTTGACCCGGTTGCGAAAGGCCTGCTTGTCGTCCAGGTAGCCCGGATCGGCCGGTCTGCTCTCCGGTCCCGAGGCGGTGGCTGTGTGCGTCTCTGTCATGCCCCGATGATATACCCTTAGGGGGTATCGGATCAAGGGGTGCCGGGTTACCTCGGGCCCCGCGCCGGCCTCAGCGCATCCGCAGGGCGCGCATGACGGCCAGCGCCGTCGTCATCGTCTGCTGGAACCTCTCCGCCGGCAGCAGCCTGCTGGGGGCCAGCGGCAGCAGTGACTGCCGGGCGATCGAGCGGGTGCGGGTGAAGGCGAGCAGCGCCTCGGTCCCGTGTCGGTGCCCGAGCCCGGAGTCCTTGATCCCGCCGGAGGGAGCGGCGATCGAACCCCAGACGGCGGCGAAGGCCTCATTGATGTTCACCATCCCGGCCTCGACCTGCCAGGCGACCTGCCAGCCGTGGGCTGCCGAGGCGGAGATGACGCTGGCGTTGAGGCCGACACTCAGGCTGTTGGCCGCCGCGATCGCCTCCGCATCGCTGGCCGCCGGATAGACGCTCACCACCGGCCCGAAGGTCTCCGCGGCGAACAGATCCGCCTCCGGGGTGACATCGGTGAGCACCGTCTGGGCGTACATCCACGGGCCGGCCGCGGTGCGCAGGCGGCCGCCGCAGCGCACCGTCGCCCCCGTCTCCCGGGCCTGCTCGACATGGGCGTGGACCTTCTTCACCTGCTGAGCCGAGGTCAGCGAGCCGAGCTCATGGGAGTAGTCGAAGGACGCCCCCTGGACCAGCGCCTCGGCGGCGGCGACGAACCGGTCGACGAACTCCTCATAGCGCTCGCCGACGACATAGATCCGCTCGATCGACAGGCACAGCTGCCCGCCGGAGGAGAAGGCCCCGCGCAGGGCGCAGTCGATGGCGGTGTCCATGTCCGCATCAGCGCACACGATCATCGCATTCTTGCCCCCGAGCTCCAGGACCACGGGAATGAGCCGACCGGCCACCGCCTCGGCGATGGAGCGCCCGGCCGCAGTCGAGCCGGTGAAGGACAGCCCGTCGACCCCGCCCAGCAGCGGATCGGAGACCTCCGCGACATCACCGGGCACAAGCTGCCACAGCTCCCGCGGCAGCCCGGCCTCGATCGCGAGCCGGCGCATGAGCACGGCGGAGAGCACCGTCTGCGAATCGGGCTTGTGGACGACGGCATTGCCGGCGATGAGCGAGGCGATGAGGTCATTGGCGCCCAGGGACAGCGGATAGTTCCACGGCGAGATGAACCCGATGACCCCCAGCGGGGCGTGATCGACCTGCGTGCGGGTGAGGCCCGGAACCGCGCCGCGGCGACCGGAGGCACCGAGTGTGCGCGGCGCGGCCAGCGCGGTGAAGCGGCTGACATTGTAGGAGTCGAGCACCTCGTCATAGGCATGCTGGCGGGCCTTGCCGGTCTCGGCCTGCACGACGTCGAGGAGCAGCTCCTCATTGCGCCGGACGAGATCGTGCAGGGTGAGGAACACCTCGGCACGTTCGCGCACACTGCGGGCGGCCCAGGCCTGCTGGGCGCGGCGGGCGCGCGCGATCGCCGCCGTGACGTCCTCCCCGCGGGCACCGCTGAAAGACGCCAGCGGATCGGCGGTGAAGGGCAGCCGGATGGTGATCTGCTCACCGGTGCCGGCGACATCGGACAGCGGGTCGGCGGAGAGGAACCCGCGCAGCCGCTCCGGCAGCTCGACCGGATGGGCCGGCGCCGGGCGGACCGGTGCAGGATGGGCCGAAGCGGGGCGGGTGCTCGTCAGCGAGGCGGTCGCATCTGTGCCAGTCATCATGAGGACAGTGTCTCATCTGCCCCTGACAGGACGGCTAGACTGAGACAATGGTCACAGCTGGACTGCGCCGTGCCGTGGCGCACCTCAACGCTCCCTTCGGCGTCCTCGACCGGGACGCCTTCGACGCCAACGCCGCAGCCCTCCGCGACCGCGCCGGCGGCCTGCCGATCCGCGTCGCCTCGAAGTCCCTGCGCGTCCCGGCTGCCATCGAGCGGGTGCTGGCCCGTGACGGCTTCGCCGGCGTCCTCGCGTTCTCCCTCGCCGAGGCGCTCGCCCTGCACGCCCGCGGCATCCGTGACATCGTCGTCGCCTATCCGAGCGTCGACCGCACGGCGCTGGCGGCGCTCGCCGCCGCGCCGGAGGCCGCCGCCCACATCACCCTCATGGTCGACCATCCGGATCAGCTCGACCTCATCGAGCAGGCTGCCGCTGCGGCCGCGCCCGAGGCGGTGCTGCGGGTGTGCATCGACATCGACGGTTCGCTCAGGCTCGCCGGCCTGCACATCGGCGCCCGCCGCTCGCCGCTGCATGAGATCGGCCAGGTGCTCGCCCTCGTCGGCGACATCGGCGCCCGGCAGCGGGTCCGGCTCGTGGGGCTCATGTGCTACGAAGGCCAGATCGCCGGGGTCCCGAACGCCGGATGGCAGCCCCGGCAGGCGATGCTGCGCCGCCTGCAGTCCCATTCGGTGCGCGAACTGGCCGAGCGCCGCAATGCGATCGTCGCAGCCGTGCGCGCCGAGGCGGAGCTCACGTTCGTCAACGGCGGGGGCACCGGCTCCCTGGAGACGAGCGCGGCCGAAGGCTCGCTGACCGAAGTGGCCGCCGGCTCCGGGCTCTTCGCCCCGGCGAGCTTCGACCGTTTCGCCCACTTCCGCCATACCCCGGCGGCCTATTTCACCGCACCGGTGGTGCGGATCCCAGCCCCAGACTGGGTGACGGTCTCAGGCGGAGGCTGGATCGCCTCGGGCGCGGCAGCAGCCGACCGGCTGCCCACTGTCGCCTGGCCGACAGACCTCGCCCCCAGCGGCAGCGAAGGGGTCGGCGAGGTGCAGACCCCGCTCACCGGGCGCGGGGCGCGGCAGCTGCGCATCGGCGACCACGTGTTCTTCCGGCACGCGAAGGCCGGCGAGCTCGCCGAGCACCTCAGCAGGTTCCATGTCGTGGCCGGTGGGACGATCGTCGACACCTGGGAGACCTACCGGGGTCTGGGGTGGAACTTCGAGACCGGCATGAACGAGCAGCCCCGGGACGCCGCTGGCAGCCCCGAGCAGAAGGAGCACGCGCATGACAACCACTCTCCGCAACTGGTCGGGCAGCGTCTGGTCCCATCCGCAGACCCTCCACACGCCCAGCAGCGCCGATGAGGTCCAGGACATCGTCACCACCGCCGCGCGCGCCGGCCAGCGGGTGCGGGTGCGCGGGGCCGGCCACTCCTTCACCCCGGTCGCCGCCAGCGCTGACCAGCTGCTGCAGCTCGACGGTCTCTCGGGTCTCATCAGCGCCGATCCGGCCGCCGGGCGGGCCCGCTTCCACGCCGGCACCCGCCTGCGCGACATCCCCGCCCTCCTCGCCCGGCACGGCCTGGCCCTGCCCAATCAGGGCGATGTCGATCCGCAGGCGCTGGCCGGTGCGGTCTCGACCGGCACACACGGCACCGGCCTGGGTTACACCGGATTCGCCGGCGCGGTCACCGGCCTGACCCTCATCGACGCGACCGGCACCCGGCGTGAGCTCTCAGCCGACAGCGAGCCGGAGATCTTCGACCACGCCCGCCTGAGCCTCGGCGTCTTCGGCGTGCTCACCGAGATCGAGCTCACGACCGTGCCGGCCTTCGACCTCATCGCCAGCGAGACCAGCGAGCCCTTCGACGAGATCCGCACGACGATGGCCGACCGCGTCCGGGAGGTCGACCACATCGAGTTCTACTGGTTCCCGCACACCCAGCACGCTGCGGTCAAGACGAACACCCGGGTGGCTCCCGGAGCCGAGGCGCCGGCTGCGCTGGCGCATGTCCGGCACCGACCCACGTGGCAGCGGCTGCTGAGTGAAGAGGTCATCGACAACGGCGCGCTCGCCGCTGTCTGCGCGATCGGCGCGCGGGTGCCCGCACTCGTGCCGCACTTCAACCGGCTCGCCACCGCCGCGCTGTCGAACCGCGCCTACCGGGCGGCCGCCCATGAGGTGTTCGTGTCCCCGCGCCGGGTGCGGTTCAACGAGATGGAGTACGCCGTGCCGCTCGAGGCCGGCGCCGAGGTGCTCGCCGAGATCGGCCGGACGATCACCGCCCGCGGCTGGCGAATCTCCTTCCCGCTCGAAGTGCGGGTGGCGGCGGCCGATGATGTGCCGCTGTCGACCGCCTCGGGCCGGGAGTCGATGTACATTGCCGTGCACCGCTATGTCGAAGAGGAGTGGGAGCCGTACTTCCGCACCCTCGAAGACATCCTGCTGGCAGCCGGCGGCCGCCCGCACTGGGGCAAGATCCACCGCCTCGGGCGCGCGGAGCTGGCCGAGCGCTATCCGCGGTTCGAGGAGTTCTGCGTGCTGCGCGAGCGGCTCGACCCGGCCGGGATGTTCTCGAACCCGTACACGGATACGCTCTTCGGCCGCTCCCGCCGCAGCTGAGCCGGCAGGGTCAGCGCTCAGTCCCGCCCCGTCAGCGCTCAGTCCCGCGCCAGGCGGCGACCGCCTCGCGGGCGATATCGGCAGCCAGGCCGGTGTAGGAGGCCGGGCTGAGAGCGGCAAGGCACTCGGCATCCGAGTCCGGCAGCCCGAGACCGCGGACGAAGGCCTGCAGCTCAGCCTGGTCGACGCGGTGACCGCGGGTGAGGTCCTTGAGCTTCTCGTAGGGATTGTCCATCCCGGGCACACCGGAGAGGTAGGCCGCGCGCATGACCGACTGGATCGCCTCGGCCAGCACCTCCCAGTTGGACTCCAGATCGGCAGCCAGCGCGTCCCGGTCGATCGCCAGCTTCTGCAGGCCCTTGACGAGGTTGTTGAGTGCGAGCACCGAATGGCCGAGCGCCACGCCGATGTTGCGCTGGCTCGTCGAGTCGGTCAGATCGCGCTGCAGCCGCGAGGTCACGAGCGTGGCACCGAGCGTGTCGAGCAGCGAACAGGAGATCTCGAGGTTCGCCTCGGCGTTCTCGAACCGGATCGGATTGACCTTGTGCGGCATCGTCGAGGATCCGGTCGCACCTTCGACGGGGATCTGCTTGAAGTAGTGGATGGAGATGTAGGTCCACATATCGGTGGCGAGATTGTGGGCGATCCGGTTGAACCGGGCGATGTCGGCGAACAGCTCCGCCTGCCAGTCATGCGATTCGATCTGCGTGGTGACCGGGTTGAAAGTCAGCCCGAGCTTCTCGACGAAGGACCGGGCCAGGGCAGGCCAGTCCGCCTCGGGAACGGTGACCGTGTGCGCCGAATAGGTGCCGGTCGCACCATTGATCTTGCCGAGGAACTCCGTGTCGCGGATCCGCTCGTACTGGCGGCGCAGCCGGTGGACGAAGACGCCGAGCTCCTTGCCCATCGTCGACGGGGTCGCCGGCTGGCCGTGCGTATGCGAGAGCATCGGCACATCGGCCAGCTCCTCGGCCATTTCGGCGAGCTGATCGATGAGCGCAGCCGCACGCGGCAGCCAGATGTCCGTGATCGCACCCTTGATGCCGACGCCGTAGGAGAGGTTGTTGATGTCCTCGGAGGTGCAGCAGAAGTGGACGAGCTCGGAGAGGTCATCGGCGCCGATCGCCGACAGTGACTCCTTGATGGTGTACTCGACGGCCTTGACGTCGTGGACGGTGACCGCTTCGAAGGTCGCGAGCTGGTCGATCGTCTCCTGCCCGTAGTGGGTCACGAGCGCGCGCAGCTGTGCCTTCTCATCGTCGAGCAGCTCGCGGGTGCCGGGCACGACGTGGTTTTCCGCGAGGTGAATGAACCATTCGACCTCGACGTGGATGCGGTTGCGGTTGAGCGCGGCCTCCGACAGGTAGTCGAGCAGCGGCGCGGCGTCGGCGCGGTAGCGGCCGTCGAGGGGTCCAAGGGCAAGGTCAAGCGAAGAGAGCGATGCGCGAGTCATGGCTCCTATCATCTCATGCGGTGCGCGCCGGCGCCTGTGGACGCCTGAGCGTCATCCACACCCCGCGCCCGAGGCGGTGCCCGCCTTCGCAGGTCCGGCCAGACTGCACGGCATGGGTGAGATGGGAAACGCCGGAAACATCTGGCCGGTGGCCGAGCCGATCGTCGACGAGGCGGTCGGCACGGCCATCGAATACGGCCGCAGGGGAATCGACTGGGCAGAAGAGCCGCTCGAGGACTATGTCATCGATCCGCTCGTCGTGCCCGCACTCAGCGGGCTGGTCGCTGATGTCGAGCAGTCGCAGACGGTGTGGGTGCGCGTGGTGGAGGAGTGCGCCCGCGCCGAGGCGGTGTGCCGGCAGGCAGGTGCGCTCGGCTGGGTCTCGACCGCTGCCGAGGGGTTCCGCGCCCGGGTCGATGAGCACGGCCGGGAGGTGGGGTCGCTGGCGACTGCGGCGCAGGCAGTCGTCGAGGCCTATGAGCAGTATCTGGTGGAGCTGCGCAGCTCCCCGGTCGGACAGGCGCTGGGACTATGACACAGCCGAAGGACATGAGCACCAACCCGGGCGCCGGCGCACACGCACCGTGGACCGGGCAGTGGTTGCCGATCGCAGCAGCCGCACTGGAGAGCCTGAGCGCAGCAGAGCGTGCCCACTGGCCGCCGGCCTTCACACCTGAGCGCCGGCCCCGTGAGAAGAAGGGCGGCGCACGTCTGCTGCCGGCTGGTGGAGGCCTGCCGCGCACCGGCGCGGTGCCGGACGTCGGCGAGCTGCCGAGCGCTGCGCAGATGGAGGAGTGGCTGCAGCAGGTCAGCCCGATCATGGCCGGCGGGCGGCTGCGCCTCACCATACACCTGTCCGTCGGCGATGCACCGGGCGTCATCGCTGCCGCGCTGCTCGGGCACAGCTGTGTGGTGCTGTGCCGCAATGCGATCCCCGATCCCTCGGCGCTGACCGGGTTCCTCGGCACCACCTGCACACCAGCGCAGCTCGGGCAGGTTGTCACCTCGGTCATCCCCGATGACGGCGTCCGCACGGTCGTCAGCGTGCTCGGTGACCGGGTCGACTCCGCGCACGTGCGCCGGTGGCTCATCCACTACTGCCCTGACTGCCCGCACGGAGGCCCCATGCTCCTCGTCAACGGGGTGGAGGAGCGCATCCGCACGGAGCTGGCAGGGACGGGCTTCCAGAGATGGATCCGCACGCGGCTCGCCGATGACCTCATGGCGGTGACCGCGGCACTGGCGATCAAGGAGGACCAGTGATGGGGGAGTTCGAGGTCAGGGGCGGTGCCGGAGGGATCCACGCCCGGCTCGATGACGTCGACCGGACCGCCGAGGTGCTGCGGGCGACCGCCGGCGACCTCGGCGAGGTGCTGCGCGGGGCGGCCGGATCGGAGGCGACGATCTCGCGGCTGGCCACCAGCCCGCTGGCACTGCCGGCAGCCCTGCAGCTGCAGGGCCGGATCAGCGACTTCCTGCTGCAGAGCGGTTCGACAGCCGGTTCGCTCGTCTTCACAGCCGGGGCGCTGAGCAACAGCGCTGCCGCCTACCGGGCCACCGAGCAGGCCGCCGAGCGGATCTTCGCCGATGCCGCCAATGCCGCGGGCTTCGCCCTCGGTCACCTCACCCGCACCGCGATCGGCGTCGGCGCCGGTGTCGGGGTGGCCCTCGGCGTTGTGCTGCTGGCGAACCCGGTGACGCTCACCATCGTCGGCGGGACGAGCCTGTGGTTCGTCACCACCGGCCGGCACACCGTCGTCGCCGATGCCGCCGGAAAGCAGCTGCAGCAGATCGGCACCGCCCTGGCACATCATCCGGAGTGCGCCCAGCCGCTCGTCGAACACGTCCTGCCCGGCTTCGTCAGCGGGTTCCTCGGCATCCCGCTGCCGCCGAGCATGTACGGCGGGCCGCAGTCGAGCGAGGACCTCGCCGGGCTCCTCCTCATCACCGGCCGCCAGTTCGGGCTCTTCGACGACACCGCGGTCGATGTCGCCGGCGGCCGGCACCGGCAGCTGGACCCGCAGCGGGCCGAAGCCCCGCAGGATGCGACCGAGGTGCTCGAACGCACCCTGGCCTCGCACCGGGGCAAGGACAACGGCGATGTGCAGATCGAGAAGATCGTCGATGCCGACGGCACCACCCGGTGGATCATCTACGTCCCGGCCACCACCGACTGGAACCCCGACCCCAGCCGCAACGGCACCGATATGACGACGAACCTCGAAACCGCCGCCGGCCACGACAGCGTCATGCGCGAGACCATCCGCCACGCCATCGAGGACGCTGGGATCCCACCCGGAGACGAGGTGATGATGAGCGGATTCTCCCAAGGCGGGATGACGGCGGCGAGCCTGGCTGCGGATCCGGAGTTCCGCCAGCGGGTCAACGTCACCGCCGTCATGACCACCGGCAGCCCGGTCGGCGACTTCGACATCCCCGAGGACGTCGAGGTGCTGTCCCTCGAACACGCTCAGGACATCGTGCCCACCCTCGACGGGACGGAGAACCCGGCCGGACGGAACTGGACGACCGCCCGCGTCGAACTCGACTACGAGGCGCTGCGCGATCATCCGATGTTCGCCGGCAAGTCCGATGCCGAGATCGACGCGGCGCTCGCCAGCCCCGGCTTCGCCCACAACGGCACCCTCTACACCGAGAGCATGGAGCGCCTGCTCGCCTCCGGCGACCCGAGCGTCAGGGCCTGGGCGTCGGGGAGCGCAGCGGGGTTCTTCGCCGGCACGACCACCGCCCGATACTCCTACAAGGGGACTCGCCGGCAGCCCTGACGGCGCTCTCACCTGGGATTCGGTAGGGCGTCCAAGCAATTGTCGGCAAGGTCACAAACCCGGCTCCCACCTCGGTGGCGGGCTACGATCCGCCCAGGTGCGCGCATAGGCTGAAGGCAGGTCGGTGCACAGTGCGGCGCGGCTGCGGAACACCGTTTCGAGACAACTCGCCAGCTTGGCACGCCCGGGCCGAATCCGCTAATGTGTGACCACATTGTGAAATGTCTCACTGCCGGGGATCGGGTGTGCTACCGCGCTGACCCCACTTGCTCGGACCGCTCCGCCGACGAACTCGAAGAAGCGGCCACGACGTTAGGAGAATGCCATGACATCGAACATTGCGCAGGGCGCCAGCCCTGACATTGGGTCGGGTCCGCGAATGATTCAGATGCTGACTCCCGAGGGCGAGCGCGTCAGTTCCGGAGAGTACGACGCTTTTGCCGCAGAACTCACCGACGAGGATCTGCGCGGCTTCTACAAGGACATGGTGCTCGTGCGCCGCGTCGACGCTGAGGGCAATGCGCTGCAGCGCCAGGGCCAGCTCGGACTGTGGGCTCCGCTGTACGGCCAGGAGGCCGCCCAGATCGGCATGGGTCGCGCCAGCCGCCCCCAGGACTTCGTCTTCCCGACCTACCGTGAGCACGGCCTGGCCTGGTGCCGTGGTGTGCCGCCGGAGACCCTGCTGGGCATGTTCCGCGGCCAGAACCACTCCGGCTGGGATCCGCAGGCGCTGCGCTTCCACGCCTACACGATCGTCATCGGCTCTCAGGCGCTGCACGCCACCGGCTATGCGATGGGCATCCAGATGGACGGCGATGTCGGCACCGGCGATATGGAGCGCGATGCTGTGGCGATCGCCTGCTTCGGCGATGGCGCCACCAGCCAGGGCGATGTCTCCGAGGCGCTCACCTTCGCCGGCGCGTTCAACGCCCCTGTCCTGTTCTTCTGCCAGAACAACCAGTGGGCGATCTCCGAGCCGACGAGCGTGCAGACCCCGGCTCCGCTCTATACCCGCGGTCAGGGCTTCGGCGTGCCCGGTGTGCGCGTCGACGGCAACGACCCGATCGCCATGTACGCCGTCTCCCGCGCCTCGCTCGACTCGGTGCGCGCCGGCCACGGCCCGATGCTCATCGAGGCCTACACCTACCGGATGGGTGCGCACACCACCGCTGACGACCCGACGAAGTACCGCGATGACGCGGTCACTGAGACGTGGAAGGCGAAGGACCCGATCAAGCGCCTGCGCATCTACCTGGAGAACGAGACCGACACCGCGCCGGAGTTCTTCACCGCTGTCGACGATGAGGCCGACGCGCTGGCCGC
The DNA here is from genome assembly GCF_042429315.1 of Brevibacterium otitidis. Classification (NCBI taxonomy): domain Bacteria; kingdom Bacillati; phylum Actinomycetota; class Actinomycetes; order Micrococcales; family Brevibacteriaceae; genus Brevibacterium; species Brevibacterium otitidis. The sequence continues at coordinate 41,299 of NZ_JBHMAU010000069.1, forward strand.
CCGCATCCGCGAAGCCTGCGTGTCGATGATCGAACCGGATGCCTCCGAGATCTTCGACCACGTCTTCGCTGAGCCGCATGCGCTCATCGAAGAGGAGAAGGCAGCCTACCTGGAGTACCTCGACTCGTTCGCGGACGCAGCTGAAGGAGCGCGGTAAATGACGACTCTGGCGCTGTCCAAAGCGATCACCGCAGGCCTGCGCAAGGCGATGGAGGACGACCCGAAGGTCGTCCTCATCGGTGAGGACATCGGTAAGCTCGGCGGCGTGTTCCGCGTCACCGAGGGGCTGCAGAAGGACTTCGGCGAGCATCGGGTCATCGACTCGCCGCTGGCCGAATCCGGCATCGTCGGCACCTCGATCGGCATGGCCGTGCGCGGCTACCGCCCGGTCATCGAGATCCAGTTCGACGCCTTCATCTTCCCGGCCTACGACCAGATCGTCACCCAGCTGGCGAAGCTGCACAACCGCACCCTGGGCCAGGAGCAGATGCCGGTCGTCATCCGCGTGCCCTACGGCGGCGGCATCGGCTCCCCGGAGCACCACTCGGAGAGCCCCGAGGCGGTCTTCGCCCACCATGCCGGGCTGCGGCTCATCTCGCCGTCGACCCCGCATGATGCCTACTGGATGATCCAGGAGGCGATCAAGAGCCCGGATCCGGTGATGTTCTTCGAGCCCAAGCGCCGCTACTGGATGCGCGGGGACGTCGACATGGACAACCGCGGCCTCGACGTGCACTCCGCGCAGGTGGTGAGCGAAGGCACCGACCTCACCCTCCTGTCCTACGGCCCGCTCATGCCGCCGGCTGCCGATGCGGTGGCCGCAGCAGCCGAGGAGGGTGCGAGCATCGAGCTCATCGACCTCCGCTCGCTCAACCCGATCGACTTCGACACCGTCGAAGCCTCGGTGAAGAAGACCGGCCGGCTCGTCATCGCGCACGAGGCCCCGGTGTTCCTGGGCCTGGGCTCGGAGATCGCCGCTCGGATCACCGAACGCTGCTTCTACCACCTCGAGGCGCCTGTGCTGCGGGTCGGCGGCTTCCACACCCCGTACCCCGGTTCGAAGCTCGAGCACCACTACCTGCCTGACCTCGATCGCATCCTCGATGGTGTCGATCGCGCCCTCGCCTACTAAGGAATCGCATGTCGAACCTCTTCAACCTCCCCGATGTCGGTGAAGGTCTGACCGAAGCCGATATCGTCTCCTGGAAGGTGGCGGTCGGCGACACCGTCACCGTCAACCAGATCCTCGTCGAGATCGAAACCGCCAAATCCCTCGTCGAACTGCCCAGCCCGCAGGCCGGCACCATCTCCGCGCTCCTCGTCGACGAGGGCCAGACCGTCGAGGTCGGCACCCCGATCGTTGAATTCGACGGTGACGGCTCCGGCGGCGGCGCTGCCGCAGCCGCTGGCGGCGACCAGGCCCGAGGCGGGGACGACTCGGCTGCCGATGCCTCCGGTGAGTCCGGTGACGGCTCCGGCTCTGCCGGGCCCAACCTCGTGGGCTACGGCGTGCGCGCCGACGCCTCGAAGCGGCGCCCGCGCAAAACCAAGACCGCACCGGCCGGTGCCAGTGCCGCGAGCACTGCGCTGGCCGCACCGAGCGCCCCTCCGGCAGCACCGAGCACAGCATCCGCTGCCGAGGTGGAGCGCCCGAAGGTGCTCGCCAAGCCGCCGGTGCGCAAGCTCGCGAAGTCCAAGGGCATCGACCTCAACGACGTCACCCCCACCGGTGCGCGCGGTGAAGTGACCCGCGAGGACCTGCTGGGCCACATCGAATCCGATGGCGCAGCCGCCCAGCCGACCACCGCCTCGGCGGCGGCCGGCCAGCCGGTGACCGGCACCGAAGAGCGGATCCCGTTCAAGGGCGTCACCAAGTTCATGGCGCAGGCGATGGTCGATTCGGCCTTCACCGCCCCGCACGTCACCGAGTTCCTCGACGTCGACGTCACCGCGATGATGGAGCTGGTCAAGCGGCTGAAGACGAAGAAGCAGCTCGGCGAGGACGTGCGCGTCTCCCCGCTGCTCATCGTCGCCAAGGCCGTGTGCTGGGCTGCGTTGCGCAACCCGCGGATCAACTCGTGCTTCGACGGCGATGACATCCTCGTCAAGCACTACGTCAACCTCGGCATCGCTGCGGCCACCCCGCGCGGCCTCATCGTGCCCAATATCAAGGGCGCCCATGCGATGGGCCTGCGGGACCTGGCCATTGCGCTCGGCGAGCTGACCGCGACCGCGCGGGCCGGCAAGACCGCCCCGGCCGACCAGGCCGGCGGCACCATCACCATCACGAACGTCGGCGTGTTCGGCGTCGATGCCGGCACCCCGATCATCAACCCGGGTGAGGCCGCGATCGTGGCCTTCGGCCAGGTGCGCAAGCGTCCGTGGGTCGTCGACGATGAGATCGTCGCCCGCGACATCACGACGCTGGCCGTCTCCGCCGATCACCGGCTCGTCGACGGCGAGGTCATCTCGAAGTTCCTCGCCGATGTCGGCCGCGCACTCGAAGACCCGGCACTCATGCTCATGTGAGTTCCGCGGCCCCGGCACTGTCCGCGGCCGCACACACACCGAGGGCCCGACTCCCGCAGTGGAGCCGGGCCCTCGGCGTGCTGGGGCTGGAGTTCCGAACCGGCCGTCTGAACTGGGCGGTGGGCTCAAGGGTTGGGCGGTGGGCTCAGGGGTTGAGCTTCGTCGTGCCCTCGGGGTCCTCGGTCGAGGAGATCTTCTTGGCAAAGCAGTTGTCGCGGTCGATCCCCAGATCCGTGCACACCGCAAGCGCGTCATCGGGGTCGTCATAGGGCTCGTTGAGCACCGTGATCCAGTAGTCATCGAGCTGGTAGCTCGACCAGTCCGAGCTGTTGAGCAGCACCGCGTTCGAATGCTCGCTGCGCAGCTCGTTGAACTCCGTGAGGATATCGTCCTCGGTCCACGTGCGGTCGTCGGTCGTGAGCCCCTCCTGTTTGGCGCTCAGCTGCACCACCCAGTGGCCGTCGAGCCGATCGGCGACGGTGTCATGGTCCTGCTCAGCGATCTGCGCCAGCTGCTCAGCGGCCGGCGCCTCGCTCTCCGGAGCTGCAGACTCCTCGGGGCTGCCCTCATCGGTGCTCCCATCGCTGTCCGCGCTCGTGGGCGGATCCGGCTCCTGCGAGGGGCGCAGCTGCTCATTGGGGCCTAGCAGCGGCAGGCCGAGAAACACCGCCAGCGCCACGACGAGCGTCGCAGCGATCGCGCCGATGACGGTGAGGACCGTCCGGCGCCGTCGCGGCCCGGGATCCGGTGGGCCGGGAACCGCCTGCTGACCGCCGGTGGCGGCCACACGCTGCTCGCCGGTGTGAGCGGCGATGTACTCGTAGTAGGTCGAGCGGTCATCCGCCGCCGAGGTGCCGGCCGCTGCTGCGGTCCCGGCCGGATGCGTGCCGGGCTGGTGCGCGCCGGTCTGGTTCGTGTGTGCCGCTGCTGCAGCGGTGGGCGTCTGCTGCTGGGCGGCCAGGAGAGCTGCGACTGGATAGAACTTCCCGTCGGAGGCCTGATAGTAGTCCTGGCCGTCAGCGGCCCGGTAGTACAGCTGCCCGTTGGGCGTCGACCAGTAGCCGAGCGGCTGAGCGGACTGTCCGCCGGCAGCCGGCGGTGATGCCGGGGCGGCCGCCCCAGTGGGAGCAGAACCGGGTGCCGAGCCGGCTCCAGGATCCGGTTCGCGGCCCCACTTCTCGCTCTGTGCGGGACGGATGCGCGGGCGCGCCGGCTGGGACGTGCGGTCGCCAGCTGGGGTGCCCGGCGCCTCGGGAGCGGACGACGGGCGCGGCTGCTGCGGCGAGCCCTGCGGGCGAGGCGGGATGTCCGGCCCGGTCATCGCCGGCCCTTCGCATCGAGCCGCGCGGCCCGGGGCGCTGCACCGTCGCACGTGCGAACACTGTCCATGTGCATATACATTGGCAGAGCCGATGTGTGAGTTCAACTGAATTTGCCTGGGATGCGCGCAGGTCAGTAAGATGTTCTCTTGTTGACTCGTCAGACGGCATCGGCTGTTCTGATGATCGTGCTCATTGAGCGCTGCACGATAGCTTCGGCCCTCTCTCACAGGCCTCAACGGCTTCAGCGCTGGTGAGACATCACGTCGCTGCTGGCGGCGTACACAAACCCTTCACCGGGGTTCCATTCACGTCCACCGCAGTGTGTTCCACGGGTGTGCGCTGACCGCTCAAGCGGGCGGCGCATGGGAATGCAGCACCGGTGACGACGATGTGTTGATGTCTTCGGCGAACCCGCAATCCGCCCACCGGCGACACGCGGAGTCCGCCGCTCAAGTGAACTGGAGGAGAGAAGATGGCAGCAGTCTGCCAGGTGACCGGAGCAGTTCCCGGTTTCGGACACAATGTGTCCCACTCGAACCGCCGCACCAAGCGCCGGTTCAACCCGAACATTCAGAAGAAGCGCTACTATGTGCCCTCGCTGCGCCGGACTGTGACCCTGACCGTGTCCGCCAAGGGCATGAAGGTCATCGACGCACGCGGCATCGACGCTGTGGTGACCGAACTCATCGCGAAGGGAGTGAAGCTCTGATGGCAGCCAAGACCAAGGACATCCGTCCGATCATCAAGCTCAAGTCCACTGCCGGCACGGGCTACACCTACGTCACCCGCAAGAACCGCCGCAACAACCCGGATCGCATCGTGCTGAAGAAGTACGACCCCGTCATCCGCAAGCACGTTGATTTCCGAGAGGAGCGCTGAGCGCACACTATGGCTAAGAAGTCCAAGATCGCACGCAACAAGCAGCGCGCCGAGGTCGTCGAGCGCTACGCCGAGCGCCGCGCTCAGCTCAAGCGCCAGCTGGTCCACCCCGACTCCACCGATGAGCAGCGCGAAGAGGCTCGCCTGGGTCTGCAGAAGCTGCCCCGCGACGCCTCGCCGATCCGCCTGCGCAACCGCGACCAGGTCGACGGCCGTCCGCGCGGATACCTGCGCAAGTTCGGTCTCTCCCGTGTGCGCTTCCGTGAGATGGCTCATCGCGGAGAACTGCCCGGAGTTACCAAGTCGAGCTGGTAATCTCTGGTAAGTTCGGAATCGGTTACATTACCGACCTATGTCCTGAAGGAGGACAACCTTATGGCTAAGAACCGCAGTGAACTCGTTTCCGAGGTTGCCGAGAAGACCGATCTGACCCAGAAGCAGGTGTCGGACGTTCTCGACGGTGTGTTCGAGTCGTTCAGCGAGGTCGTCAAGAACGGCGAGAAGCTGACGATCCCGGGCTGGCTGTCCGTTGAGCGCACCGAGCGTGCCGCTCGCAAGGGCCGCAACCCGCGCAGCGGCGAAGAGATCCAGATCCCTGCTGGCTACTCGGTCAAGCTCTCGGCTGGCTCGAAGCTCAAGGCAGCTGCTGGCACGCCCAAGAAGTGACCTCCTCTTCCGGATACGGAACTTCACAGAAGCGCCCGGGACCATCACGGTCCCGGGCGCTTCTGCTCTGGTGGGCCCCGGCTTGGGCCGGCCCGAGACCGGCGACTACCCTGGAGGGCATGCGAATGTCTGCGATACAGCCGGGCTGTCTGCGCTGCTCGGCTCCTGCCGACGCTGAGCTCAGGACCCGAATCCGCCAGTGACCCCCACCTCGGCCCCTGCCGCCCGGCGCACCTCGCCTGCGACCGGCCCCGCCCGAGGCGGCACCCCAGATGCGACCGCAGCCCGCCGGCTGCGGCTGGCCGCCCTGCCCGGGTTCCTCCTCATCGCCGCTGTGTGCGGCGCGCTGGCCCTCGACTTCACCGGCGCGGCCGCCCCGTTGCTGCTCAACGACTCCGGCCCGCTCGGCCGCTTCGGCCTGCCGATCGCCGAGCTGCTCTTCAACCTCTCGATGTCGGTCACGGTCGCCGCGCTCATCCTCGCGACCCTCATCTTCCCCCGCGATCACGGCGGCCGGCGCCGCCACCGGGGCCGTAGAGCCGCCCGCGACATCCCGCTCGACCCGCTGTGGGAGCGCACGCTGACGATCGCGCAGATCTCCTCGATCGTGTGGACCGTCTCCGCGGTCGCCGTGCTCATCTTCGCGTTCATCGACTCCGTCGGTGCGCAGGCCTTCGGCGGTGAGTTCTCCCAGCAGCTCGGCGTCTACGTCACGCAGATCCCCTACGGCCAGCTGCGGCTGCTCATCGTGCTCAGCGCCGCGACCCTCTCAACCCTCGTCTTCGCCACCCGTTCCTTCATGGGCATCGGGCTCATCACCATCCTCGGTGTGCTCTCCCTCGTGCCGCTGGCGCTCATGGGCCATTCTGCTGAGGCCTATGGGCACATGCAGGCGGTCAACAGCATCGGCCTGCACCTGCTCGCCGTCGTCGCCTGGCTCGGCGGGATCATCGTCATGGCGCTGCTGGCACCGCAGCTCACCGGCCGTGAGGACCTCGCCGTCCTCGTCTCGCGGTTCTCGACGCTGGCGCTCATCGCCTTCGTCATCATGGTCTACTCCGGCTTCGTCAACGCCCTGCTGCGGGTGCGCGAGCTCGACGACTGGCAGACCCCCTACGGGCTCGTCGTCGTCGCCAAGGTCGTGCTCACCGTCATCCTCGGCGTGATCGGCTACTGGCACCGCAGCGTCGTCATCGGCCGGCTGCAGCAGGCCGCGGCGGCCCGGCGGGAGTTCTGGCGGCTGCTCGGCGTTGAGACCCTCGTCTTCGGCGCCGTCATGGCGCTGGGTGTAGTGCTCTCCCGCTCGCAGCCGCCGATCCCGGACGAACCGCCTCCGGCTCCCACCCCGGCGGAGATCCTCACCTCCGAGCCGCTGCCGCCGCAGCCGACGTGGACCTCGTACTTCACCGAATGGCGGGTCGACCCGCTGTGGACGGTCATCACCGTCGGCTTCGTCATCGGCTACCTGCTGGCGGCGCGCGAGCTGTACCGCCGCGGCGATGCCTGGCCGGTCGGGCGGACGATCAGCTGGGTGCTCGGCATGGCCGGACTGTTCTACATCACCTCCGGCGGGCCGATGGTCTACGGGCAGGTGCTGTTCTCCGGGCACATGATCCAGCACATGCTCCTCGTCATGGCGGTGCCGCTGCCGATGGTGCTCGGGGCGCCCATCACGCTCTTGATGCGGGCGACGAAGCCGCGCACCGACGGCTCCCGTGGCCCGCGCGAATGGATCCTCGGCGCGGTGCACTCCCGGTATCTGCGGTTCTGGGCCCATCCGATCGTGGCGGCGATCAACTTCGCCGGCTCGATGATCATCTTCTACTACAGCGGCGTCATGTACCCGGCGCTCGACACCCACCTCGGGCACGAGCTCATGATGGTCCACTTCCTCGCCGCCGGCTACCTGTTTGCGCAGTCGCTCATCGGCATCGACCCCGGCGTCAACCGGCTCGCCTACCCGATGCGGCTGCTCATGCTGCTCATCACCATGACCTTCCACGCCTTCTTCGGCGTGTCGATCATCTCCTCCGAGGCGCTCATCGAACCGGACTGGTTCGGCAATATGGGCCACGGCTGGATGCCGGCGCTGGAGGACCAGCGGCTCGGCGGGGAGATCACCTGGGGGATCGGCGAGTTCCCAACGCTGGCGCTGGCGATCATCGTCGCCGTCCAGTGGTCGCGCTCCTCCGACCGCGAGGCCAAGCGCCGCGACCGCGCCGAGGACCGCAGCGGCGATGCCGAGCTCAAGGCCTACAACGAGATGCTCGCCAATCTGCAGCGCGGCAAGCGCGGCTGAGGCGGACGCGCCAGGGCGCTCGCACGGCCGGCGCGGAGTCGACATGGTGCTTGACCGAATGTGAAGCAGATCTCATAATTGGGTGAGTCTTAACCGCAGTGACGAACAGCCCACGTTGCTGTGGCGCCGTTCTTCCGCACGCAAGGAGCACCATCATGAGTGCAGCACCACCCCAGGACACTCCGAGCGTGCGCCGCAACCTCCAGCGCGTCGTCGCCGCCTCGATGGCCGGCACGATCGTCGAATGGTACGAGTTCTTCCTCTACGCCTCAGCGGCCACCCTGGTCTTCAACGTCATCCTGTTCCCAGCCTCGGACAACCCGCTCGACGCGATCATCGCCGCGTTCGCCACGTATGCGATCGGCTTCATCTTCCGCCCGCTCGGCGGTGTCGTGTTCGGCCACTTCGGCGACAAGTACGGGCGCAAGAAGCTGCTGCAGCTCTCCATCATCCTCGTCGGCGTCTCCACCTTCCTCATGGGCTGTCTGCCGACCTTCGACCAGTGGGGCTACGCAGCCCCGATCATCCTCGTGCTGCTGCGCGCGGCGCAGGGATTCGCCGTCGGCGGCGAATGGGGCGGAGCCGTCCTCCTCGTCGCCGAGCACTCACCGAACCACTCCCGCGGCTTCTGGGCCTCCTGGCCGCAGGCCGCTGTTCCGCTGGGCAACCTGCTGGCCACTGCGGTGCTCTTCGCCCTCTCGACCGCACTCAGCGATGAGGCCTTCATCTCGTGGGGCTGGCGGGTGGCCTTCTGGCTGTCGGCCGTCATCGTCTTCATCGGCTACTACATCCGCACCCGCGTCTCCGACGCCCCGATCTTCGAAGAGGCCCAGCAGGAGGTCCACGAAGAGGACGCCGGCTACGGCGTCATCGAGGTCTTCAAGCGCTACCCCCGCGGCGTCTTCACCGCCATGGGCCTGCGCTTCATCGAGAACGTCATGTACTACGTCGTCGTGACCTTCTCGATCACCTACCTCAGCCAGCAGGTCGGCATCGAACGCGGCGAAATCCTCGGACTGCTGCTCGGCGCCCACGTCATCCACGCGATCATCGTGCCGATGATCGGCCGACTGTGCGACATCCTCGGCCGCAAGATTCCGTATCTGCTCGGCATCCTGGCCACCGCCACCTGGGGCTTCTTCGCCTTCCCGATGTTCGAAACCGGAGAGGGGCTGCCGATCTTCATCGCGATCGTCGTCGGGCTCATCTTCCACGGCTTCATGTACGCCGGCCAACCGGCGCTCATGGCCGAGATGTTCCCCACCCGCATGCGCTACTCGGGTGTGTCGCTGGGCTATCAGGTGACCGCGATCGTCGCCGGCTCCTTCGCCCCGATCATCGCCACCGCCCTGCTGCGGGCCTTCGACTCCAGCATCCCGATCTCGATCTACCTCGCCATCGGAGCCGGCATCAGCCTCATCGCCTGGTTCTTCACCCGTGAGACCAGCGGCATGGACCTGGCCGAGATCGACCGGATCGACAACGAGCGCCGTGCCACGGAGCGGGCCGCTCGTGCTGGCGCGGCCGGGCAGAAGTAGGCTGAGCGCATGGAACACGATTCGCAGCTCGACTTTGAGAAGGAACTCTCCGGCCGCCGCGCGCTCGTCACCGGTGGCGGTTCGGGCCTCGGCAGGGCGATCGCCGCCCGGTTCGCCCGGATGGGCGCCGAGGTGACCGTCGCCGATGTCTCAGCCGAGGCCGCCGAGTCGGTTGCCGAGGAGATCGGCGGGAAGGCCTGGGTCGTCGACCTGTCCGACACGCAGGCGCTCGACGGACAGCCGATCGACACCGACATCCTCGTCAACAACGCCGGCATTCAGCGCATCCACCCGATCGAGGAGTTCCCGCTCGCTGAGTGGCAGCTCATCCAGAAGCTCATGCTCGAATCGCCCTTCGTGCTGACGAAGGCCGTGCTGCCGGGAATGTATGAGCGCGGCTGGGGCCGCATCATCAACATCTCCTCTGTCCACGGGCTGCGCGCCTCGGCGTTCAAGAGCGCCTATGTCGCGGCCAAGCACGGGCTCATGGGCCTGACCAAGGCGACCGCGCTGGAGGCCGGTAAGCACGGGGTGACCTGTAATGCGATCAATCCTGGCTATGTCATGACGCCGCTGGTCGAACAGCAGATCGCCGATCAGGCGGCCTCGCACGGGATCTCCGAGGACGCCGTCCTCGACGAGGTGTTCCTCGCCCACTCGGCGCTGCCGCACCTCGCCCAGCCGGAGGACGTCGCCGCGATCGCCGCGCTGCTCGCTGGCGAGGGCGGCAAGGCGATCACCGGAGCCGCACACTCCGTCGACGGCGGCTGGGCAGCGGCCTGACCTGACCGTCTGCACCTGAGACGGCACGAGAAGAAGGAGACCTCATGGCCACGATTGGATGGATCGGCCTGGGCAATATGGGCCTGCCGATGACGAAGAACCTCATCACAGCCGGGCACAGCGTGCGCGGATACGACCTGAGCGAAAGTGCCCGCAGTGCGGCCGAAGCCAACGGTGTGACCGCCTGCACCACCGTCGCCGAGGCGGTGGCCGGTGCCGATGCCGTGTTCGGGATGCTGCCCAACGGGAAGATCTCGAAGGAGGTGTTCTGCGGAGACGGCGGCGTGCTCGAATTCGCCGAACCCACCGCGCTGCTCATCGACTCCTCGACGATCGACGTCGCCTCCGCCCGGGAAATCCACGAGGCGGCCCAGCAGGCCGGTTTCGCCTTCGTCGACGCCCCGGTCTCCGGCGGCATCTCCGGTGCCGCGGCGGCGACACTGACCTTCATGCTCGGCGGCCGCCCAGCCGACACCGCCCGGGCGAAAGAGCTCGTCGAGCCGATGGCCGGCAACATCTTCGACTGCGGCGGGCCCGGCAACGGGCAGGCGGCGAAGATCGTCAACAACATGATGCTCACCGTCAGCCTGCAGGGCGCAGCCGAAGGTGCGGTGCTCGCCGACAAGCTCGGCCTCGACGCGCAGACGTTCTGGAACGTCGCCAGCGTCTCCTCCGGGGACTCGTGGCCGCTGCGCACCTGGTACCCGGTGCCCGGCATCGTCGAGACCGCCGCGTCCAACAACGGCTTCGAGGCGACCTTCTCCGCCGCGCTCGCCCACAAGGATGCGGGCCTGGCACAGGCGGCGGCCGCCGATGTCGGCGTCACGCTGCCGGGGGCGAAGGTGGCGTTCGAGAGCCTGCAGAAGCTCATGGATGAGGGCTACGCCGAGAAGGACTGCTCGCTCATCATCCGCAACATCGATCCGCAGGCACCCGGCGTCCCGCAGGAGTGAGCCTGCGCTCTTCGGCGCGTGTCCGTCAGGCCGGTGAACCGGTACGTGTCGGTCAGGTCGGTGAACTTGCAGGCGGTCGCGCGCCGAAGACGCTCGAGCCGATCCGCACAATCGTTGCACCCTCTTCGATGGCCAGCGCGAAGTCAGCGCTCATGCCCATCGACAGTTCCGTCGCACCCTCAGGCAGGGTCCCGTCGTCGATGAGCCGGTCGCGCAGCTGACGCAGATCGGCGTAGCTGGGGCGGATGACCTCGTCGCTCTCCCCGGGCAGCCCAATCGTCATGAGCCCGCGGATCCGCAGCCGGTCGAAAGGTGCCAGCGACTCGATGAGCTCAGCTGCCGCCTCGGGAGCGGTGCCGAACTTCGAATCCTCACGCGAGGTGTTGACCTGGACGAGGATGTCGATCGAACGGTCGAGGGCTTCCAGGCGGTTGTGCAGCTTCTCAGCCAGCGGCAGGTTGTCGACCGACTCGATGCACGTGCATGTGTCGACGCGCAGGGTGTGGTTGACCTTGTTGCGCTGCAGCGGCCCGATGAGGTGCGTCTCGTGCGCCAGATCGGCTAAGCCGTCGGCCTTGCCGACCAGCTCCTGGACGCGGTTCTCGCCGATGAGGGTGAAGCCGTGCTCGATCGCGACCCGGATCTTCTCCACCGGCTGCGTCTTCGTCGCCAGCATGATCCGCACATCCTCAGCGGTGCGCCCGGAGCGCAGCGCCGCCTCGGCGGCCTGGGCTGCCACCGCATCGAGGCGGTCGCGGATCTCCTGCGCCTGCTCGGGGGAGAGGGACTCGGGGCTCATCGCGGCTGCATCGTTCATGGCTCCATCATGGCACTTTTCGGCCCCTCCGTGGCCACCGTGCCCGGTGTCGCTGACACATATGACAGCGGAGCGGCAGGCAGCTGAGTCTCGATGGCACAATGAGGACATGACCACCACTCCGCGCCTGCGCGCACCCGAACTCACCGGCCGCCGCTGGATCAACACCGGCGGCACCGACCTCAGCCTCGCCGACCTGCGCGGCAAGGTCGTGCTGCTGGACTTCTGGACCTTCTGCTGCATCAACTGCCTGCACGTGCTCGATGAGCTGCGTCCCATCGAGCAGAAATACGCAGACGAGCTCGTCATCATCGGCGTGCACTCCCCGAAGTTCGAGTTCGAGCGCACCGTCGAAGCCGTCGACAAGGCCGTCGAGCGCTACCAGGTCGAGCACATCGTCCTCGACGACCCGGACCTGCAGACCTGGCAGGCGTATTCGGCCCGGGCCTGGCCGACCCTGGCCCTCATCGACCCCTTAGGCCACCTCGTCGCCTCGATGTCCGGTGAAGGACACGCCGCCGGTCTCGCCTCCCTCATCGAAGACCTCATCGCAGAGCATTCGGCCAAGGGCACCCTGCGCCGCGGCGACGACCCCTTCGTCCCGCCGGCGCCAGTCGAGACCGACCTGTTCTACCCCGGCAAGCTCATCCGGCTCACCACCGGCGAGCATGCAGGCAACCTGCTCGTCGCCGACTCCGGGCACCACTCACTCGTCGAATACGACCCGTCGGGCAGTACGATCCTGCGCCGTTACGGCTCCGGCAACCGCGGCCGGGCCGACGGGCCAGCCGAGACCGCAGGGCTGAGCGAACCCGGCGGCTTAGCCGAACTTCCCGCCGAGCTGGCGGCCGAGGTCGGCTACCACGTCGTCATCGCCGACACCGTCAACCACCTGCTGCGCGGCCTCAACCTCGACACCGGGCAGATCACCACGGTCGCCGGCACCGGTCAGCAGTACATGGTCGGCGCCGTCGACAACGTCACCGGCACCCACGGCGACACCGGCCGCTATGACGGGCCAGCCGATGCCATCAAGCTCTCCAGCCCCTGGGACGTCCACTACTCCGAGACCACCGGCGAGGTCATCATCGCGATGGCAGGCAACCACACCATCTGGTCGTTCAACCCGCAGACCGGCACCATCCGGCTGCTGTCGGGCACGATGAACGAAGGACTCGTCGACGGTGACGCCGAAACTGCCTGGTATGCGCAGACCTCCGGCGTGGCAGCCGCTTCGGACGGCTGCGTGTGGCTGGCCGATTCGGAGACCTCGGCACTGCGACTGCTTGACCCGGCCACCGGTGTGGTCGAGTCGAAGCTCGGGCAGGGCCTGTTCGACTTCGGGTTCCGCGACGGGACCGCCGCCGAGGCGCGCCTGCAGCATCCGCTCGGTGTGACCGAACTGCCCGACGGGTCGGTGGCGATCGCCGACACCTATAACGGTGCGATCCGCCGCTACGAGCCCCGCACCGATGAGGTCACGACGTTGGCCCGCGGGCTCGACGAACCGTCTGACATCCTCGTCCTGCCCGGCAGTGACGGCGAGCAGCCGAGCCTGCTCGTCGCCGAATCGGCAGCCCACCGGCTCACCCGGGTCGCCATCCCGGCTGAGGCACAGCATGTCGACGAGGGCGCCCAGCAGACCTCCCGCCCGGCCACCGAGCTCGGCACCGGCACGCTGACCCTCACCGTCGGGTTCAGCGTGCCTGCCGGGCAGAAGCTCGACGACCGATTCGGCGACCCGACTCACCTGCAGGTCTCGTCGACTCCGCCGGAGCTCATCACCGCAGGTGCCGGCGGCAGCGAAGGACTCGAACGCACCATCGAGATCGCAGGCGGCATCGACTCCGGTGTCCTGCACATCACCGCCCGAGCCGCGGCCTGCGACGGCTCTGAAGACGGGGAGATCCCGCTGCACGCCGCCTGCCACCTCTACCAGCAGGACTGGGGCATCCCGGTGACGCTGAGCCCTGAGAGCCCGCACGAGCTGCGCCTCGACCTGCGCGGCACCAGCTAGGAAGCGTCTGCAGCATCTGAGGACTAAAGAATGACCCGGTCTTTGTAACCGGTACTTCGTGACTCGTCTTTGACGAAGACGGCTGAGGGGCTCCGGGAGTGGACGGATCGTTGCTGAAGGACGTGTCTATAGTTCGCGCGGAGGGCGGAGCCTTTTCGATCACAGTTTGGTAACGGTGGGGTGTTGGGTGGGGTTGGGGTGGTTGGTGTGCAGTTTACTCCAAGGTAAGACTCGGCGCCTTTCTGGGAATCGAGTTTCGGTTTCTTAGGTGGGGTGGGTTCGGGTGTTTTGGTATGTGTATGCGAATCGGTGGTTCGCGGTTGTTGCTGGGGTGTGTGCGTTTGTTCTGATTCCGTCGATGGGGTTGCCGAATGTTGTGGGGCCGGCGGTGGCGGTGTCGGCTTCGTCGTCTGCGGTGGTGCCGGTGGTTTCGCGGCCGGATTTGGTGTCTGCTCAGGTGAGTGCGCGTGCGCAGGGTTCGCGTGTTGAGGTTGAGGATGCGCGGTCGGTGGATTCGTCGACGTTTGCGAATCCGGATGGGACGTTGACGACTGAGGCGTATTCGGGTCCGATTCGGGTGCAGGATGACTCGGGTGCGTGGGTGGATGTTGATACCACGTTGGAAGAGACTGAGGGTGGGTATGCGCCGAAGGCGGCGCTGAATGATGTTGTGGTCTCTGATGGGGGTGAGGGGGCTTTCGCGTCGGTTGATGTTGATGCTGGTGATGGCGAGTCATCGACGTTTGGTGTGGAGTGGGATTCTGAGCTGGGTGAGCCGGTTGTGTCGGGGAGCACGGCTACGTTTGAGGGTGTTGAGAATCCGTTTGGGGTGGATGCGGATCTTGTTGTTGAGGTGTTGAAGGATTCGTTTTCTCATTCGCTGGTGCTCAATGATCGGCCTGAGGTGAGTGAGCCGGTTGAGTTGCGTTTGCCGTTGGATGCTGGTGAGGGTGAGGTGGCTGCTGATGATGAGGGGCGCATTGTGGTGCGTTCTGAGTCGGGGCAGCGGGTGTTGAGTGCGCCGACACCGTTGATGTGGGGTGCTGCTGAGGATGATGTGTCGGGTGGCCCGACGCGGATTGCTGAGGTTGAGACGCGGATTGATCTCGATGGTGATCGTCCGGTGCTGGTGTTGAGTCCGGATCCGGGTTTTCTGTCCGATCCTGGTGTGCAGTATCCGGTGACGATTGATCCGACTTTTGGTGTGGCGACGGATACGTGGGTTGATTCGGGGGGTGTCAGATGGGTTGTGTATGGGGGCCTGTCTGAAAGGATCTGTAGATGAGTGAAATTCATGAGCGTTGTGAGCGGTTGTCTGGTGCTGATGTTGTTGCTG
>NZ_JBHMAU010000007.1:0-855 GCF_042429315.1 Brevibacterium otitidis
CATGTACTACCGCCTCGCCCGCGTGACCGCCCGACCCGACGGCTCGGGCCGCACACGAAAGACGCCGGAGTTGATCGCCGGCCTCGTGCCGCTGGCACAGGGCACGATGACGGCGGAGATGCGATAGGTGCCCACCGAACGACAGGACCTCATCGAGGCACGTGCCGACGCTGGCCTCGACACCGCACTCACTGACCGTGAAGCATGGGCGCGGGTTTCTGACCTGACTTGGCTCATTTTGTTAGTGCGTGAGTTTGCCGTTCATGATCGCGTCGATGATGGCTTTTTCTTGGGCGGGGATGTGGGGCGGGAAGGTCTGCTGGTTGGATCGCCCCGGGTATGGTGGAGGGTTTGATCTAACCGAGAGGATAGGAACATGCCTGCACCGAGTAAGTACCCTACAGAAGTTCGTGACCGTGCTGTGCGTATGGTCAATGAGAAGCTGACCTGCGAACCCGCGCTGGCTGTGAGTGCCGCGTGCCGGCTGGTCGGTGAACAGATCGGAATCAATAAGAACACCCTCCGTAATTGGGTGAAGCAAAACCATGTGGATTCCGGTGAAGCGCCAGGACTGACGAGCGATGACAAACGACGCATCACGGACTTGGAAAAGGAAGTTCGGGANCAATAAGAACACCCTCCGTAATTGGGTGAAGCAAAACCATGTGGATTCCGGTGAAGCGCCAGGACTGACGAGCGATGACAAACGACGCATCACGGACTTGGAAAAGGAAGTTCGGGAACTGCGCCGGCTAATGAGATCCTGCGGAAAGCGAGTGCATATTTTGCCCAGGCGGAGCTCGACCGCCGCTGACAGATATCGATGGTTTCATCGATGATCATCGTGATGAGTTC